>JAOUDT010000189.1 GCA_029859145.1 Dehalococcoidia bacterium | reverse complement strand
TGAAAACATAACAGCGTCCAAGAATGCTTGGTCATGGCCAGAACGTTCAATCGGGAGAGAAGAGACTCGAATACCTATAGGCCCGCCGCACAGTGGGTACTAGGTCTCCACAATACACCGAGAAGCTAGCCACAAGCGGAAATAAATTTGAGAAGGTGGCATAATTAGCAAGCTAAATTAGTATGAAAGCATTGGTGCAGCGGGTTTCCCGAGCCTCAGTGAGCGTTAATGACAAGATAGTGGGCGACATTGGCCCGGGGCTGGTGGTTTTTCTGGGTGTTGCTCAGGGTGACTCGAAGGAAGATGCCACCTACTTGGCAAACAAAGTAGTCAACCTGCGCATTTTTGCCGACGAGTCAAGCAAGTTTTCCCTCTCGGCGCTGGACACAAGAGGAGATATTCTAATTGTTAGCCAATTTACCCTCCTAGGCGATACACGAAAAGGCAGACGACCCGACTTCACCGCAGCTGCCCCACCAGCCTTGGCCAAGGAATTATATGAGTTTTTTGTGGAGCAAGTCCGCGCCAGCGGCCTCAAGGTGGAAACAGGGCTTTTCCAGGAGCATATGCTGGTGGAAATCCACAATGATGGGCCGGTCACGATATCGCTGGAAAGCAAGAGATGAGTAGTAAGAGCGGAGGCTGGCCGGTCATTTCAATTGCCGGCATTGCAGCAGCCGTCGTTTATCTGATTTTCGCTTTCGTCGCTTTCCTCAAATATCCGGGGGCATATGGCCCGCTTACTAACTGGCTGAGTGACTTAGGTAATCCTTTAGCCAACCCGTCCGGTGCGCTCTTCTATAGACTGGGATGTATACTCTCAGGCGCCGCTCTTGTTCTGTTCTATCTAAAGCTGGGTATATGGAATACAGGAAGCAAGAAAACACGAGTGCTTCTAACTATAGCTCAATATACGGGTGTCTTCTCAGCCGTTTGCCTGATAGTTACTGGCATATTTCCACTCGGTACGTCCACCGAGATTCATTCCCTCTGGTCAATGATGCTTTATATATCCCTGGGCTTCTTCCTGACCTTCTCTGCAACTGCTCTAATGAAGAATCCTGCCTTCAAGAAGGGCTTCGGATACTATTCTTTCGTGACTGCCGCAGTCAATTTTATGTTTGGAGCTATCCTGCATGAGATATTTTGGGCGGAATGGATATCGGTTGGCTTGTTTATAGCGTATGTGTTGATGATTACGTACAACTCCGTGGCTCTGGCCAGATATTCGTGAGGGGTGGCAACTCCAGTGCGCGCCTAGCCCCGCCACTTTGATGATTTCGCCACACCCCTTCCTATGAGGCGCTTCCTGCCTTCTCCACAACCTCCGAACCTCTCTTTAGCGCCAAGAACATGATCCACAATGGAGCCAGGCACCACATCGCCGGAGGTAATATCCGAAATTAGTTGCATTTGCAACTTGTTGCAATAATTTCACAGCCCTGCTAGAATAGTCCCGCTGATGAGCTGCCACGAAATCCTTCGCGAAAATGGACACCGCTTGACTCCCCAGCGCATGCTGGTCATTGAGATACTCCATAATGCCGAGAGGCATATCAGCGCCGAAGAAATCTACAGGCAATTACATAGGCGCTATCCCTATGCCAATATCTCTACCGTCTATCGCACTCTGGAACTGCTGAAGGAATTAGACTTAGTCACGGAAGCCGACTTTGGAGAAGGGCGCGTCCGCTATCATGTTGCTGAGAAAGGGCATCACCATCACCTCGTTTGCCAGAGCTGCGGCAAGATAATAGACCTGGAGGAACCTGCGCTGCATCCGCTAAAAGATACCCTGCTTCGCGAATATGGATTCGCTGCCGACTTAAGGCACCTGGCCATTTCGGGCAAGTGCGGTGAGTGCCGCAAGAAAAAGAGAAAAGCCTGACCAACTATGATGGGGAGAAATACTGCTATGGATGACGTTCAAGAAAAACTAAAAGTTCTGCTTGACTACTGGATTGAACATAACAGCGAGCATGAGCAAGAGTTCCGCGACTGGGCTGACAAAGTTGCCCCGTCACACACTGAGGTGGCAAATCAGCTGCAAAGAGCAGCCGCCAGGATGGCTGCGGCCAGCGACGAACTAGTGAAAGCAAAACAGGCTCTGCCCAGGAGCAAGGGGAGGCATTAGGATGTGCATGGCTAAACTCTATGAGGCTAAAGAAGGCGACAAGCCAGTTCTGGACCATATCGCACGCCTGACAATTGCCGACCGGCAAGTGGAGGTAGAGACCCTATTCGGAGAAAGGAAGGTTTTCCAGGGCAAGGTGCGGCAGATAGATTTCTTGAAATCTCAGATACAACTGGAAAAGGACTAATTTTTTGCCCGATCATTGCAGTTAGTTGTAAATACACGCAGTGTTGAAAGCAAACATCATGAGAAGAAAGATTCTGATAGGCGTGTTGATAGCAGCGGTTGTGGGGGCTCTAGTGACGGTTCTGGTCCTTACCCAACATGCCCCACCTTCGGTCGATATAATGACCGGGAGCTCTTTTGTCACGAACATTATTCAGGATTTGGCCGACGTCAAGCTGGAAACTCGCACTCTCATACCGCCAGGCGTGTGCCCCGGACACTACGATGTGAAGCCAAGCGAGATCGAGACACTGGCTAACAGCAAAGCCCTTTTCATTCACAACTATCAGCAAAATTACCAGAACATCGTGGAGGCGATTGAAGCTGCCGATAACCCCGACCTTGTCATCACGGTCCTTAATGTCACAGGCAACTGGATGGTGCCAGCGGTTCAGGCGGAAGGAGTGGGCAAAATTGCTCAAGCCCTGTGCGAATTATATCCGGAGAACGCCGCGTACTATCAGGGGAACGCCACAGGAAGGGAACAGGCCATCTCGGCCTATGGCGACGT
>JAOUDT010000188.1 GCA_029859145.1 Dehalococcoidia bacterium | reverse complement strand
GATGAAGCCCTCGGTCACGACCATGACTGGAAGCTGTACCTCCCTGTGCTCGGCAATCTTAAATGCCATGATTATAGTGTCCAGGGTCTCCTGAGAGTTTTCGGTGTAAAGCTGGAGCCACCCGGTGTCCCGCTGGGAAAGGCTATCTATCTGGTCGGTCCCGATACACCAGGGCAGGCCGATAGCTCGGTTCGTATTAACGAACACTATTGGTCTTCTCATTCCCGAAGCAGTATGAAGCATTTCGTGCATCAGGAGCGTCCCGTGCGAAGAGGAATTGGTAAAGACCCTGGCTCCGACATAGGAAGCTCCTATGGCTGCGGCCATCGCCGAATGTTCCGATTCCACCGGAATGAATACCGCGTCCAGCATTCCTTTGGCGCAGTATTCAGATAGCTTCTCGGTGATCGCCGTCGCGGGCGTAATCAAGTATTCGGGCAAAACCTGGGCCCTGGAGAGCAAAACTCCCAGGGCTACCGCCTCATTACCTGTCATTACTTTCTTTGCCATTTATTGCTCTTCCTTGGTGAAATTCATGGCCTTGGTGGGGCATTCCTGAACGCACATCATACAGCCTTTGCAGTAATCGAAGTCGATTTCATAGCTGGCCTGTTTCTTCCTGATGGCCATGTCGGGGCAAAACAGCCAGCAGTTCCCGCACTTGTTGCACGTCCCGCAGCTAAAGCACCTCTCGGCCTCTTTTATCACGGATTGTGGGTCCGGAAATTGGGTCTGACGTGGCCTGTGCTCGAAATAATCAAGGTTCAGTTCTCCGAATTGAACTATGTCCGGCGCGGACGCATCCTCTGCGGTTATTTGCCCGTTGGTGAGATAAGAATGTATTCTTTCGGCTGCTTCTCTCCCGGAGCCGATAGCTGCAGAGACCATCCCGGCCGGGGCCCTCGCGTCTCCACCTATGAATACACCGTCCGGCTCCTGCTCCAGAAAGGAGAGGTCTGACGGCTCCTCGCCGATAGCCGTGACCACGCTATTCACCTCGATCTCCATTGGAGGAGCTTCCTTGGGAAAATAGACCTTGCTTCGGCCTTCACGGTCTCTGCCTTTGACTTCACCCTTCTGGCACTCAATCCGCTTGACGTGCCCGTTTTCGGACAGGATTCTGGACGGTCTGGTCAGAAAGCAAAACTCTATTCCCTTTCTCTCCGCCTCTCGTATCTCCTCCTCAAAAGCGGGCATATCTTCCCTTGTCCTTCGATACATAAGAAGCACTTCAGCCCCTTTATTACGGGCACACACAGCCGCATCGATGGCCGTGTTCCCGCCCCCCATGACCGCTACCCTCTTCCCGATTCCCGGGTCTTGACCGAAGTTCACCATTTTGAGGAAATCCAGCCCTGTGAGCACCCCTTTCGCCCCTTCTCCCGGGATACCCAGCCGCTTCGAGCGTTGAGCTCCTGTCGCCACGAAAATGGCCTGGAACTCCTTCTTGATGTCTTGAAAGATCTCCTTGTCTACCGGGGTGCTTGTCCTTACCTCTACTCGGAAGGGAGATAAGATGTTGTTCATGATCTCCTTCTCGGTATCGTCCTTCGGTAGGCGGTAACCCGGAATCCCTGTCCGAAGCAGTCCTCCGATGCTGGGCAGGGCCTCAAAGATGGTTGGTTGATATCCCAGTCGGGCCAGTTGATAAGCACAGGAAAGGCCTGCCGGCCCTGAGCCGATGATTGCTACCTTGGCCCTGGCTAAAGCGGTCTGCTTTGGGGGATGCCAGTGCTTTCTGAGAGCTTCCTGGCCCAGGAACCCCTCCAGGGCTCTAATGGACAAAGCTGTATCGAACTGACTTCGATTACAGCAATCTTCACAGGGGTGTGGGCAGACCTCTCCGCACACAAACGGCAAAGGATTGGTTTCCAGGAGTACCTCCCAGGCCTTTCTGAATTCGCCCCGCTTTAGCAGTCCGATCCATTCGGGGATATTGTTTCTGGCAGGGCAGGCAAATTTGCACGGGGAAAGTCTGCTCTTGAGAACAGGCCTTTGTGCTCTCCAGTCTCCTGTCGTGTTGGCTAGGGTGCTTCGGTAGGAGACACTGGTAAAAGGGTCTGATTTTCCCATCGATTACCCTGAACTTCTGACCTTCTCGTACGCCTCCAGCGCCCCCAGGTAGTTTCTCTCCCCCGTAAATTTTTCCCGGATGGCTTCACTAAGGGAATCCAGAGAAACCCCCAGGATTTTTGCCACTGCCCCCAGCATTACGGTATTAACGATCGGCGCTGTCTGAGTGCCGATCTCATGCTTCAGAGCGATTTCATTGGCGTCGACTGTGGCCACTCTGAAAGGACCGAGTTCTTTGAATTCTGAGGGGGCCTTGGGGCTGTTAATTATCAGCCAGCCTTTGGGCTTGAGTCCGGAAATAAAATCCTTGGTTCTTGAAAAAGAATTAAACAGTACGACACAATCGGGATTGTAGATTTGATCTTTCTGGTAAATCTGTTTGTCGTCTATTCGTAGAAACGCCCTCACCGGGGCCCCTCGTCTTTCTGTGCTAAAGTCGGGCGAGTACTGAACATATTTGCCTTCATGAAGCAGAGCCTTGGCCAGGATTTCACAACCGACAACCACACCCTGCCCGCCCCTTCCGTGAAAGCGTATTTCTAGCACCGCAGTAATCTTACCATGTTATGACGGAAAAGTCAGAGGGTGTGGTGGCTGACTACATAGGCAACACTGGACTAGGGATTCTACCGAGTTCTCTTTCAATATGCCCCGCGGAACTAAGGTAGAAAGTGAAGTCATGCAGGTGGCTGAACCATGCTCAGTCCATCGTAGGATTGAGCTTACATATTTTATCTCAGCATACAGGCAGGCAACATTTCACTCAGCTGTCGCCTGAGTTGAACAAAACGCTATATTGTTG
>JAOUDT010000187.1 GCA_029859145.1 Dehalococcoidia bacterium | reverse complement strand
AAGTCTTGGCCATGGCGTCCATCCGTGACAAGACTTCGATCAAATTCAGCTTGGAGGTAGCGGGGTCTTGGCCGCGGAACTCCCGCCACAGGCGTTCTACATTGGGGAGAATGCGTTCGTGGTTGGGCCATTGTTTGAATTGCCGCAGGTCAATGTCTTTGGCAGCTTGATCAACTGTCATGCCTTTGTCGAAACGTTTCTTCGCCTCGCGTCGGACCAAGACAAGATAATCGCGACACAGATTCAACCCTTCCGCCCCACACACCGGCCCGTGGCCGGGGACATAGACTCGAGCATCCAGCTTGGCCATGACATCCAGGTTCTTCAGCCAGCCGGCAAAAGACCCCTCCATACCCAGCGGCGTGGAGTACAAGAAAATGAAGTCGCTGGCGAAGATGATGCCCTCCTCGGGTAAGTGCACGACTATGTCGCCTGGAGTGTGTCCAAGCCCAAAGTGCAGCAGTCGGACTTCGCGCCCATCCATATGCAGCGTAAGCTGTTTGTCAAAAGTGATATGAGCCGGCGTAGCCGCGATTCCCCGGAAATCGAATTCAGGTAGGATGGCATTCAGTAGGTCGGGGTCCATTATGCCTGCCTCTATGACCTCATGTCGGCAGTAGTCATGCGAGATTATGGTAGCCCCCGCAAACACATGGTTTCCATAGGTATGGTCTCCATGGTGATGGGTGTTGATTAGATAGCGGATTGGCTTGTCCGTAATCTTCCTGATCTCGTCTCTGAATCTCTCGGTCAGGCCGACCGTAGCCAGCGAGTCCACGACCACCACATAATCCTTGCCCACAATGAATCCAGCATTGCTCCAGTACCAGGTGGCCTTGGCCTGAATATAGGCATAGATATCGGGAGCCAGTTGCTTGACCCCCGGTTCCCAGGTCGGGATTTTGTATTCCTTGTCCATAATGATCTCTCCTCCTTTCCAATCCTACCTAATTCCGATCATTCGGATACTCGACGGCAGGCGCAACACCTTGCAGAGAAATCTCAACGGGCAAACTTGCGCTTGGGCGGCTTCTCTCCAACCCGGTTTTTGAGGATGCCAATTCCTTCCACCTCCAGTTCGATAACGTCGCCTGGCTTGATCCAGCGGTCGAGCTCCATGCCGCAACCACGCTCTACAGTCCCCGAGCCTAAGAAATCACCGGGATAGAGCGTTTCCTCCATGGACGCGAACTCAATAATCTGAGACCAGCTCCAGTAGGCCGTCCCGCTGTTATTCTCCGACCATACCTCACCGTTGATGCGGGCCACCATCTGCAGGTTCTTAGGGTTCACCTCGTCAGGTGTCACCAGGCAAGGCCCCATGACACTACAAGTGTCTTTGCCCTTAGCTGGACCGAGACCGCCCGCCACCATCTCCTTCAGCTGGATATCACGAGCACTGACGTCATTGAAGATTGTATAGCCGGCGATGAAGTCCTCTGCTTGCTCTCTCAGGATGTTTTTGCCTTCTTTGCCAATATAGATGCCGTATTCCAACTCGTAGTCCAGCAAATCCGTGAATGCAGGCCATGGAATGATTTCGTCGGGGCCAATGACAGTGTCAGGATTACCCTTATAGCATACCGGCATCTCATACCAGCCTTTGTCAAGTTGCCTTCTCCCGGAAAAGCTGGAGTGGCCCTCGAAGGAGAGATAATCCCGAAGGGAGTTCGGCCGCGGCACCGGCGCCTTCAGCTTGGCCTCAGTCATCTCGTAGACTATCTTCTCGCCGCGCGGGCCAAGCAGGTTCCCTCTTGCCTGGTACTTTGCCATATAGTCAATGGTCAGCTTTGCCCTGTCTTTCCCCTCTTCTCCCCTCTTGAGGAAGGCAATCATGTCAGGCGGCAGGGTTGCTGCTGCCAGTTCGTAGGCCCCACTACTGCCATGCTTACTTGCCAGGTAGTGCGTATAGCCCATGTTGAGGTCAATAACCTTGTTCTGGTGTACGGCTCCGATGCGCTGTATCTGGCCAACCGGTGTGGGAACCACGAAGGTCACTAGCTTCATACCCTCCTCCTTTCCTCTGGCCCGCATACTATTGGGTTTTCGTATCGTATGTCAAGAGACTACCATCTTTTGCAGATCGAGCAAACCTGCAATCCAAGCCTTAGGCACACTCCAAACCTATCCCTGACTGCCCAGTCGCCCCGATAGTCAGCCTACCTGAAACCTTCATAAAGCGAGGCCTGCCTGGTATCCCTCACTGTTGGCTTCCAGTATTCTCCGCGGCTTGGCAGAATTGCCGATGCAGTATGTTTCGGGGACTCTACCTTCCAGCGCTTTGTACAGGCGGTCATTCGCTGTGTAGCCGGCTGCGATAATGACTGTGTCGGCTGGAATGGTTTCTTTCCTACCGTCAGCACTAGCTACCTGGACACTGCCTTCTTCTATCTTTTCACAGTTCGTGCTGGCCAGCAGGGTCACTTTCTTGTTCCTCAATCCATCCATGAGACGGCGCCTCGCCATGAAAAACATGTCATTGGCCATTCGCTTCAGTATTTCTACGATGGTCACTCTCTTTCCTTGCCCCACCAGGTAATGACCAGTCTCACAGCCGACCATTCCCCCACCAATGATGACCACATTCTGCCCTACCTTGATCTTGCCCGAGAGCACGTCCTGAGCAGTAACCACATTTGATTTGTCGATGCCGTGTATGTCAGGCATGACTGGAGTACTCCCTGTGCCTATAATGACGGCGTCTGGTTTCTTCCCAGTAATGATTTCGGTACTGGCATCTGTATTCAGCTCAACTTTCACCCCGGTCTTCTCAATCTGATTTACCAGATAGTCTATCCAGGGGAAGATATCGCCCTTGAACGGAGGCAGAGCGGCTATATTTAGCTGCCCGCCCAGCTTTGCCTCCTTCTCGAACAAGGTAACTTTGT
>JAOUDT010000186.1 GCA_029859145.1 Dehalococcoidia bacterium | reverse complement strand
CTCAATCTTGATGTCCTCGGCTTCCGCACCATCGATCTCTTCCGCCGACGCTGGCATCTCTGCTCTGGTGCGCCGATAGACAATGGTGACTTCCTCAGCCCCCAGGCGTTTGGCTGTCCTGGCGCAGTCCAGCGCCGTGTTCCCGCCTCCGATGACCGCAACTTTGCGGCCCACTCTAACCTTCTTGCCAAGGTTCACATTTCGTAGGAACTCAACCCCCTGCAGGACACCCGGAAGCTCTTCCCCGGGGACCTTCAGTCCCAGGCCCTGATGGGCACCGATACCGATGAAGATAGCATTGAATTCTTTTCTTAGCTCGCCCAGAGAAATATCCTTGCCCACCTCAACGCCGGTCTTTATGTCAACGCCAAGTCTCGTTATACATTCAATCTCCTTACGGACGAGCTCTTTGGGAAGCCGATATTCGGGTATGCCAACCTGGAGCATACCACCCGGCTTGGGAAGAGCCTCAAAGATGACTGCTTTATGTCCTTTAATAGCGAGGTCATGAGCCGCTACCAGACCCGCTGGTCCTGCCCCGATGATTGCCACTTTCTTTCCCGTCGGTTCGACGGTGGGTATCTCAAGCTTCTCCAGGTCTGCAGAATCACTGGCAAACCTCTTGAGGTCTCGTATGGCCAGTGACTCATCGATCTGCCCGCGATTACAGGCTTCCTGGCAAGGCGCGTAGCATATCCGTCCACAAATACCTGGCAGTGGATTCGTCGCCCTGATGAGCTTATAGGCTTCCTCGTTTTGCCCTTCGGCTATCAGCTTAATGTAGCCAGGAACGTTCATATGAAGGGGACAGGCATCACGACAGGCGGCATGACAAAGGCGCTCCTCTCTTTTGTCAATCACACACTTTTTAGGAACAGCTTGAGGGAAAGGGGTATAGATAGCACGGCGAGGCCCTAGTCCCGTGTTGAATTCGCTCTTCATCACTATGGGACACCATTCGCTACAAACCCCGCACCCAGTGCATTTCTCCCAATCAACATAAGTCGCCTTCTTGCGCAGCTTCACATTGAAGTCTCCCGCCTCACCATTAATGCTCTCGATCTCCGTGTAAGTACGGAGGGAGACGTTCTGGTGCGAAGCAACCTCCACCAACTTCGGCGAAAGAATGCACATGGAACAGTCATTGGTGGGGAATGTCTTGTCAAGCTGGGCCATCACTCCACCGATAGAAGGTGACTTTTCTACCAGGTAGACGTAATACCCGGATTCAGCAAGGTCCAGGGACGCCTGAACCCCTCCTATGCCCCCTCCTACAACAAGAACCGCCCCTATTTTGCCGTTTCCGTTTTGCTTTTTCATAGTGACACCTTTACGTTACAGCCTCTGTAGTGCCTCCTTAGCAAGCCCAGAAGGCTCTGCCTCCACTCCTCGAGACCGAGACTCAACAATTTCATTCACCATCTCATGGCGTAATTTCTGGCAGAACACATCTATCTCTTTTACCTTTTCAACAAAAGCGGGGGCCACATACCCTTCTCTAACCGCCATGCTTCTCAGAGCCTTCATGATATCGGCAAAATCAACATTCTGAGGACAGTGTCCCTGACAGTTGTAGCACTGTATGCAGAACCAGATAGTATCCGAAGAAAGGACTTCCTTCCTCATACCCAGAAGCACCATACGTATTATGCGACGGGGATTGAACTTCTGGTCGATATCCGCAACAGGGCAGCTGGCGGTGCAGAGCCCGCAGGCGAAACAAAGCTTGATATTTTCTCCGCCTGGCTCACAGGCAACATCGTATTTGAATCTGGTATCCAGTTCACTCAAAGCTACAGTCATTTTCGCCTCCTTAATTCCCACTCGGTAGAGGAATGCTACAGCAACCCAGCAGCCCCCAGTATGTCAGGAACCTTTTCCTCCCGTCCGATAAACATGATGTGCACTCCGTCACAGATTTTCTCTTCTTTCATCTGCCTTATCATGCGTGCAGCTATCTCTATCCCTTTGGCGACCCCGGTTCCCTTGGGAGCCTGCGCAAGTTCATCGATGATACGCTGGGGGATGAAGATACCGGGGACGTTGTCATTCATATAGGCAGCCATCTTTGCTCCGATGACAGGTACTATGCCGCCAAGGATCTTGACCTTTTCATCTATCCTACGCACGAACTCCACAAATCTCTTCAGGTCGTCGAGCTCGTACACGGCCTGGGTCTGAATGAACTCCACCCCTGCCGCCAGCTTCTTCTCAACCTTGATAAGTTGTGGCTCAAGCGGATCGGCTGAAGGAGTAGCCGTTGTTCCAATACAGAAGTCAATGCCTCCATTGAGTTCGTTGCCTGCCATATCTTTGCCGGAATTCATGGTGTGAACAAGATGGATGAGTTGCACCGAATCAAGGTCGAACACTTGCTTCGCTTCCTTATGGTCACCAACATCAATGGAATCACCAGTAAGGCAGAGAATATTATTCACTCCACGCGAGTAGGCGAAAAGGAGATCCGCTTGAATTGCCAGACGGTTTCTATCCCGGCAGGTTACCTGAAATATTGGCTCACCAGTGTGTTCTTTGATCAACAGACAGACCCCCAACGAAGGGTAGCGCATCACGGAGCTCTGATTATCAGTCACATTCAGACCGTCCACTTTATCCTTGAGAAGCTCAATATGTTCAATTGCCTTGGATATGTTGGAGCCTTTCACCGGTCCCACCTCGGCCGTTACAATGAAGTCCTTTGCTTTGAGAGTTTCCCTAAAAGGTTTTGGCATCCTTCACCCCCTTAAGCTTTTGCCGCCTGGACTTTGCCAGGTCTTTTCACCGCCCGATAGTTCTTCGGCGCATAGTACTTCCTCATCACGTCAAGTCTACCTTGTTTTTCCAACCTGCGATGAATCAGAACCCAGGCACAATCCTTGTCCGGGTCTAT
>JAOUDT010000185.1 GCA_029859145.1 Dehalococcoidia bacterium | reverse complement strand
GTTGCCCTATGGCTATAACTGAGGTTTTACCGGGGACAGCTGAGTCATTTAATCTCTCGGGTTCCTAGTCCAGCAACTGGTTCTTGATGGCATAATTGGCCAATTCAACGTTGTTCTTCATCTGCATCTTCTCTAGGATGCGGGATCGATATGTGCTGATGGTTTGGACACTCAATGACAGGACTTCGGCTATCTCAGCAACTGTTTTCCCTGAAGCAATCATAAGCATAACCTGATATTCACGGTTGGAGAGAGTCTCGTGAGCTAGTTTTCCAGTACCTACTTCCAAGTTGGAAGCTAGTGTCTCAGCGAGTGAAGAACTGACATATTTCCCACCCATCGATACTTTCCGTATCGCCGCCAGTAACTCGTCTGGTGCACTCTGCTTTGTCAAATATCCCGAGGCACCTGCTCTGAAAGCTCGCACAGCGTACTGTTCTTCTGAATGCATACTCAGTATCAAAATAGGAAGTTTTGGGCTTTGCTTCTTCAATTGTCTTATGACATCCAAACCATGCAAACCAGGCATAGAAATGTCGAGCAAAACTACGTCGCAGTGACTTGTTCTTGCTTTGTCAAGTACCTCCAATCCATTACTGGCCTCGTCAGCTACCACCATGTCGGCATTTTTTGCGATCAACTGCCCAAGTCCCTGGCGAACAATCGGATGGTCATCAGCAATCAATATTCTGAGCATCGAGATTCTCCTGCTTTGTAAGTGGAATAGTAACCGTAATCGATGTACCTTTACCGGGAGCACTATTGAATCTAACCTCACCTCCCAGGAAATGCGCACGTTCCTTCATACCAATTATTCCAAATGCCTTCGGATCGTCAATCTGCTTTTTCTCAATTCCTTTGCCATTGTCTTTGATTGTTAACACGATCCTGTCAGTTTCTTTAGTCAGAACTGCCTTAACCTTGCTTGCATTTGAGTGGCGGGCAACATTTGTTAGTGCCTCCTGAAAGATGCGAAAAAGCGCCGTGGAGCGATCTGGGTCCAGGACTATGTCTTTTGGTTTTGAGATGAATTCACATTTAATCTTGGTCCGTCTAGCAAAATCTTCTGCCTGCCATTCAAGTGCAACTCCGATACCGAG
The DNA here is from genome assembly GCA_029859145.1 of Dehalococcoidia bacterium. GTDB lineage: Bacteria > Chloroflexota > Dehalococcoidia > GIF9 > AB-539-J10 > RBG-13-51-36. The sequence continues at coordinate 1,794 of JAOUDT010000185.1, read as the reverse complement.
TTCATCTAATATCGGGGGTCTCAGTTCCATGGAAATCCTGTCTACTGTTTCCATAGCCATATCGACCAGTTCATCCATCGATTCGACCTTCCTATGAAGCGACTGCTGCTCTTCAGCCGACCGTTCGGCTAGCGATGATAGATCAATCTTCAGAGCCGTCAAGATCTGTCCCAACTCGTCGTGAATCTCACGCGCCATTTTCTTTCTTTCTGCTTCTCTTACCGATTCTAGATGTGCTGATAGGCTACGCAACTGTTCGCGTGAAGCCTGCAATTGGTCCTCGGCTTCCTTGCGATCATTGATATCGGATACCATGTGGAAAAGGATCCTACTACCCTCTGGGGTCAATTTTCCGGTAGGGTATATCCCCGATCTAATCCAGCGTCCCGATTTCTCATCAAGCGCCTCCCGTTCGACAGCCTGTGCCCCTCGAACCGCTTCTTCGAGGGGACAAGCATACCATGGCTGGCTGAGCCCATGCACTATCTCGGGGCAGTACTTGCCAATAATATCTTCAGGTTTCAGTCCCAGTTGTGCTTGCACCGCACGATTTGCCTTTAGTATGTGATGCTGCTCGTCAATTAGCATCACATAGAAGGGAAGAGCATCCAGGATGTCTGAGATGTCCAGTCCAATATCCATCTGCGCGCCACCAGATTCATGACCTGTCCGTGCAGGTTCAGGCCGGGACTTTTTGGTGCTTGGATTCTCCGTTAGGTTGCTTTTTGCTTTATCTTTCATATTCTTCAAACCAGAAGGTTCTAAATGAATAGGTACTTATAACCGTATTGTACCAATTGCCGTTGGACTTTTCGAGAACCAGAGTCTACGCGAGAGCATCGATTTCTGCAGACTACTTGATACACTGTTCCTATCAATGATAATAGTTCCTATATAACGTAGCGCTCCTCCACAATTATGCCCGCACCGGTTGCTATGGTGTATCCGGAATTCGCTCGTGACCTGAGGGAGGTTTATTCTGTTTGTACCAGGGTATATATACCTCCTTGCCGGTCAAGGATATACAGGTTACCTGTTACGTCTACACCGAAGGAGGTAATACTCAGGCTGGAGTCAACCAGTAGCTTGTTCTCCGTTACGGCACTGCCATCATAAGCCAGGGCCCAGATATTTCCAGAACAATAGTCGCCGTATATGTAGTGACCCTGCAAAGAAGCTATCTGGGCTCCCCGATATACATAGCCCCCGGTGACCGAACATCCCTGTGAGCGGCCATACTCAACTACGGGTAGTGTCAGGCCCGACTGGTTACAGTCGGTGGACGGAGAGTAGCAGTGGAAACCTTCCATGATGTTCCAGCCATAATTAGCGCCTTTGGAAATGATGTCTATTTCCTCCCACAGGTTTTGCCCGACATCGCCAGCCCATAACAGCCCGGTTTCTGAATCAAACGAAAAACGCCAGGGGTTTCGCAGGCCGTATGCCCATATCTCCGGCCGGGCACCTTCAATACCCACAAACGGATTATCGGCAGGTATTTCATAATCACCCGGGGCCGATAGCCCGCTCACATCAATACGCAGAATTGAACCCAGAAGTGTACTCAGGTTTTGCCCATTGCCTAGGGGGTCACCGCCACTTCCGCCGTCGCCCAAACCAATATAAATGTAACCGTCCGGGCCAAAGGCAAGCTGCCCGCCGTTATGGTTGCTATAAGGTTGCGCAACTTCCATGATAACAACTTCACTCTGTGGGTCGGCTATATTCGTATTCTCCTCATCAAGGCTGAAGCGAGACAATACCGAACGGCGAGGATCGGCAGCTGAGTAGTAA
>JAOUDT010000019.1 GCA_029859145.1 Dehalococcoidia bacterium | reverse complement strand
GCCCTCACTGCGACACTGGAGGATATCATGGTCAGGTGGCACAGGATGAGAGAGGAGCCTACCTTATGGTTACCGGGAACCGACCACGCCGGCATCGCCACACAAGTTGTTGTGGAAAGGCAACTGACTCAACAAGGGCAAACTAGGGACGGGATAGGCAGAGAACAATTCACTAGGTTGACTTGGGAATGGGCTGACAAGAGCCAGGAGAATATCAGGCGTCAACATCAACTCCTAGGAGCCTCTTGTGACTGGGCAAGGGAGAAATTCACTCTGGACGAGGGCCCAAGTAAAGCGGTGCGCACTGCCTTCGTACGTCTGTACGATAAGGGGTCAATCTATCGTGGGGAGCGAATGATAAACTGGTGTCCGCGTTGCCAGACTGCCCTCTCTGACCTGGAGGTAGAGCACAAACATATTGTCGGACACCTCTATTACATTCGGTATCCTCTGACTCGAAGGAAGGGCTTCGTTACCGTAGCTACTACTCGACCGGAGACTTTCCTCGGCGACACGGCTGTGGCAGTGAATCCCCAGGATAAGCGATACGAGGACCTCATTGGTAAGAGTGTGAGCCTCCCTATCATAGGGAAGGAAATCCCCGTGATCGCTGATGAAGCCGTTGACACTTCTTTCGGGACAGGAGCATTGAAGATAACTCCCGCCCATGATCCCACGGACTTGGAAGTAGCGCAGCGACATAATCTGCCCCTGGTAGATACTATGAATGCCGATGCCACTATGAACGAGAATGCCGGTCCCTATCAGGGACTGGAAAGGTTTGCCTGTCGAGAACGGGTATTAGCTGACCTGAAAGACGCAAAACTTCTGGAGAAAATCGAGCCGTACTCACATTCCGTAGGACACTGTTGTCGTTGCCAGACAATGATTGAACCCAGAGTCAGCCTGCAATGGTTCGTCCGGACACAGCCCCTAGCCAAAGCTGCTATCGAGGTTGTTGAACAGGGCAGGGTCGCAATAATTCCGGAACGGTTCACCAAGGTATATTTTGACTGGATGGAGAACATCAGGGATTGGTGCATCAGCCGACAACTGTGGTGGGGACACCGCATCCCGGTATGGTATTGTCAGGACTGCGCCCAGGTGACTGCATCGGTGGATGAACCGGCTGTCTGTATTCACTGTGGCTCGAAACAAATCATCCAGGATCCTGATGTCCTTGACACCTGGTTTAGTTCAGCGCTATGGCCACATTCCACGTTGGGTTGGCCAGAGGATACTGATGACCTCCGCCGTTTCTACCCCGGCTCCATAATGGAAACAGGCTATGACATCCTTTTCTTCTGGGTCGCCAGGATGATTATGATGGGCCTAGAGGATACCGGCGAGATACCTTTTCGCACCGTTTACCTGCATGGCTTGATTCGGGATGAGAGCGGAGAAAAGATGAGCAAATTGCGCGGGAATGTCATAAACCCCTCTGAAGCGATAAGCAAGTATGGCGTTGATGCTCTCCGTTTTGCCCTAACCAGTGGGACTTCACCAGGGAATGATACAAATCTGGGCAAAAGCAAACTGGAATCCGGCCGCAATTTTGTTAACAAATTGTGGAATGCTAGCAGATTCATCCTTCAGAGCCTGGACGCTGAAAAGTTAGAGAGTCAAGCAATAGAGCTTCAACCCCAGAGAATAGAGGATCGCTGGATTGACAGCCAGTTGAACCGCCTCATCAAAAGTGTCACCGAGTTGATGGAAAACTTTCAATTTGGTGAAGCCGAGCAGCAGATTTACGATTTTGTCTGGTCGAAATTCTGCGACTGGTATATTGAAATCGCTAAGATAAGACTTCGCAGCCAACCGATCCCTTCGCCGCTGCCTTTCCTGGCCAATACCTTGGAGAAATCGCTGCGTCTTTTGCATCCTTTCATGCCCTTCGTTACCGAGGAGCTATGGCAAAGCTTGAAGCAATATCTTCCTGCCCAAGATCAAATGGCAGCTTCCATAATGATGGCTACTTATCCCGTCGCTGATGATAAAGCCTTTGCTCCAGAAGCGGAGCGGGTGATGGATTCCGTAATAGAGATTGTCCGCTCTATTCGTAACGTTCGGGCTCAATACAATGTGAAATCAAGCCAGTGGATTGAAGCCCGAGTCTATGCCGGTGAACTGCTTTCGAGTCTTGTCACGCAGGCAAATATGATAGAAATACTGGCTAAAACCCGGCCATTAACACTTCTCGATCGCCAGAAAAAGGAGTCCACCAAGGATACAGACCTGGTCTTGGTGCTGAAAGAGGCTGAGGTGGTTGTACCTCTGGCTGGTGTGGTGGACCGAATTGCTGAAGAACAGCGACTGATAAAGGAAAGCGAGGAAGTCAAAGAAAGAATGGCCCAGCTTGAAGCCAGGCTAGGAGATAAAGCCTTTTTGAACAGGGCGCCAGTTCAGGTTGTAGAAAAAGAGAAACAAAAGCTGGCTATGCTTGAAGATAAATTGAAGAGATTGAACCAGGAATTATCTCAATTGAAATCGTCGTCGTCGGATAGCTGATACCATCAATCTTCAAGGGCGGAAACGTACGCTGGCCCGGCTTTGAGGTTTAGCAGTTCCTGCAACTTTGTCAGCGCTTTCCTGGTATCGCTGGCCACGCGGGATTTATCGCGAGTCTTTATTCGATATTTAAATAGCCAATAGGTAAATTCATTAAGCTCGCTCATTCCTATAGACCTAAGCTGGGCATAATGTCTTTCTTTTCTGAACTGCTTCAAAAGGGCGGATTGAGTGGCACCATAGATGCGCTGGTAGGCCTCGTCAACAACTCCATTATCGTTGTTCACGCCTAGAACCCTCTTTTTCTTTCGTATCTCTTCGGTGACAGACAGCAGGAGGAACCTTTCAACAAGAATGCCATAAAAATAGTTGAGGTGAGCTCGGTATTTGGAAGCACCGATTAGATTCCTAAATTGGTCTTTGGATAATTCCATTGGTGGTATACCGTAGAAGAGAAGATTTGTCCGCTCTTTTTCGGGAATAAGTCCGTCGAGCTCTTCGCATAGCCTTTGTGTCAGCACCAGCCAATCGAAAGCTTCGTTGTCAACAAGATACTGATAATGCCGCCCGGCGTAGTCCTCTCCAGGACTAGTCCAGAGACGAACGGCTTCCAGCAGGGCCAGATACCAGTTCCTGCCTTCAGCAATACCATTTTTTAGTACTTGTATTGCCCGAGTATCTCTGTGCGACACTTCGGCCACCTCCGCGACTGTTGCGGAAAGCTATATTATATCTCCGTCAGCCCGAGTGCTCAAGGTCCAGCATCCTCCCGCATCATCCCACAGCAATCGGTGCCGTTGCCAATCTATCTATAGGTTGACAGAGCTACTGCTTTGCGACGTCGCTTGGCTTGCGCAGAGGCTTGAAGCTGTCGCGGGCGGCTACCCTGGAGATAACCTCCTCGGCTTCCTTGATTATCCTGTCTATCAACTCTTTGACAGTAGGAATATCGTGAACAAGGCCTACCACCTGCCCACAAGCCACCAGTCCCTTGTCAAGGGCGCCAGTCTCGTAAACCTCTAGCCCCCTCTTACCGCTGAGGAGTGACGCCAATTCCTCTATGGTAGCACTCCGTTTTTCCATCTCAACCACTTTTTCGGCGGTGGCATTCCTCAATACTCTCTCAGTGTTACGTAGAGAACGCATCACGAACATGGTATCGCGTTCTGATGACTTAACCAGCCATTCCTTCACCTTGGGATGGATGGCGCACTCTTGTGTTGCCATGAATCGGGTGCCCATATTAATCCCGCTTGCCCCCAGTGCCAGGGCGGCCACAAGGCCGCGCCCGTCGCCAAAGCCTCCGGAGGCGATGACGGGAATCTCCACAGCGTCAACAGTCAACGGAATCAGGACGAGGGAGGTAACGTCCTCCTCGCCCGGTGCACCGGCGCACTCGAAACCATCAATGCTGATGGCATCGCACCCTATTCGCTGAGCGGTACGAGCGAAGCGTACTGCGGTACACTTGTGTATCACCTTTACTCCGGCGGCCTTAAGGCGCTCCATATATTGCTCCGGGCTTCTGCCGGCTGTTTCCACAATCTTTACTCCGGAATCGATAACCGCACCTATGTAGCCGTCAATATCCACGGGGCGAAGAGTGGGCAGCAGTGTTATATTTACTCCGAAGGGTTTGTCGGTAAGCGTTCTGGTCTTCTTGATTTCAGCCGCGAGTTCCGCTGGGGTTGGAAATGTAAATGCCGTTATGATGCCGAGCGCCCCAGCGTTGGACACCGCGGCTACCAGCTCTGCCCGGGAAAGCCACATCATTCCGCCCTGGGTGATAGGATATTTGATACCCAAAAGCTCGGTTATACGTGTCTTAAACATCCTTTCTCCTCCTTATGATATTTGTTGTCGATTATAACATTTGGGCGTCTAGCCCGGCACATTCACGTAGGCTCAAGCATCCTATTTCCCATCAGAAACAGGCTCTCTCCAATCCATAGAAGCCCGCGAGCTTTAAGATGGAAGATAAGTCCCTGGGCTAGTGTCCGAAGTCCCCGAGAAGTTGTAGGACTTCTCAGGGGTTGGTTTAGTGATTACTCCTATCCAAAACGGCCAGTAATTCTCCTAGGGGCAAAGTATTGAGTATGTGTTGCGGCTCACACCAAGCGCGTCGGGCAACGCCAACCCCGAATCGCATGAAACCCAGATGAGCGATGCTGTGAGAATCGGTCCCGATGGCGAGTTTTAGCCCCAAATCGCGGGCACGAAAAGCGTGGGTGTCCTTTAGGTCGAGGCGGTCAGGCATGGCGTTGATTTCCACAATCTTATTGTACTTGGCTGCCGCCCGGAATACAGCTTCCAGGTCCATGGCTACGGGCTCACGCTCTCCTATAAGGCGGCAAGTAGGGTGGGCGATCATGTCAACATCGGGATCTTCTATGGCATCTATTACCCGCCGCGTCATCTTTTCCTCGCTCTGGTTCATGGCAGAGTGAACGGCAGCAATCACTATATCCAGTCCGGACAGGATTTCATGTGGCAGGTCTAGGCTACCATCTGCTCGAATATCAACCTCGATACCCGTGAGCACGCGAATCCCAGTTAGGCGTTCATTAACAGCTCTGATTTCAGCGATTTGCTCCCTAAGCCTCTCCATATCAAGACCGTGAGCGATACCGCGTCCCACAGAATGTTCCGTGACTGCAATATACTGATAACCTCTATCCTTGGCCGCCCTAGCCAACTCCTCAACAGAATCGTGCCCATCGCTCCATTCAGTATGTGTATGAAGGTCTCCCTTTATGTCGGATAGCTCCACGAGCTTTGGTATGGCTCCTTGCTCAGCTCTTTCTATTTCACCCTGCGCCTCTCTGAGTTCCGGCGGGATATACTGAAGCCCCAGTCGATTATAGAATTCCTCCTCCGTGGCAAATTTTTCCAGCTTGCCCGTAGCTACAACAGTTATCCCGTATTCACTCAGTTTTAACCCCTGCTTGTGCCATTTTTCTCTCAGAGCGATGTTGTGCTGTTTGTTACCGGTAAAGTACTGCAGCAGAGAACCGAATGAGTCATGCTCCACCATTCTCAAGTCAACTTGCAGTCCGCCGCTGACGATGACGCTGGCTTTAGTTGACCCTTGGGCGAGCACCTGACTTACTTGAGGCAGCGCCGCAAAAGCATCTATCATATCCTTGGGGTTATCGGCAGTGCCCATCAGGTCGATATCACCCACAGTTTCCCGAAAGCGACGTAGGCTGCCGGCGGGAGTGAGATTTCTCACGCCGGGTATAGTGCCGAGGGCGACTATGATCTCCTCGACAATGGGCAATGCTTCGCCAATGGGGATGCGCTGGTCTTTCCGGCGCAGCGCCTGGATCTGGTGCAGGATATTGTCAGCTGTCTTCTCGCCAAGCCGGAAGAGCTGGGCCACTCGGCCGTCATTGATTGCCCGCTCCAGTTCATCTACCGAGCTTATACCTAATTCGCTGGAAAGCTTGTTAGCCGTCTTTGGGCCAATCCCCGGTATAGCCAACAGATTGGTTATCCCCTGGGGAAACTCAGCCTTCAGATTCTCATAATAACCTAGCTTGCCGGTTGTTATCAGTTCAGTGGTTTTCTTCGCTATTGCCTCGCCCACGCCGGGAATACTATGCAAGTCCTCCCCTTCGTCAATCATAGCGTTCAATTCTTTTGGGTAATGCTCGATAGCCCTGGCTGCCTTCTGGTAAGCGCGAATCTTAAAGACGTTCTCTCCCCTAAGCTCCAGAAGGTCGGCAATGTCTTGAAATACCTTGGCCACCTCGATGTTTTTCACGTCTTGGCTCGCCTCCGCCGCTCCTTTATTATACCCCTGTTTCCCACACCTGTAATACAAGCTGCTCGGGGCCCTTACCTGCGTGGAGGCCATCGGGCGTCTTTCCGCCCTGACCGTCCTCGTTGGGCGGTGATTGCCAGCCGGACAGATAAAACAGCTATAAAAATGCGGAGGGGCTTCCAAAATGCCAAGATTGAACGGAAAATCAGACCTAAACAGCCCGCTGATGAAGACAAGGTCGTCGCCGGCTAACCGGCAACGACCTCAGTAGTGCCAAAGACCCTGCACTACCTATTCTCAGCTTTAGCTACCCGATCCAAAATACGATATGACGCGCCGCAGATTATGTCAGGAAGCTTACGACTACCTAGAGAATCCTTATCGGCCTCGCTGAACCTTACTCTCGCTTCCTGCCATTTTCGTCTAATACGTCTGTGTGCCGGATCTGTCCTTAATTATACCAACGGTACCTGGCGTTTTGGCATTCTTATCTGAATCGCTGGGTCCTTGCTTCCATGTCTTGCCATCTTCGTCTTTGCCATCCGGCGGTTGCCAATTGGGGTGCGTATGGAACTCGCCAACCACTTGTCCGCCTGGCGGTGGAGTAGGGGGCGGAGCGTCGATACTGCTACGGTTGCCGGAAGGCCAACGCTGAACTGATAGATTCCCGTCCGCGTCTTCGTAGATCCACCCTCCTTCCTCATGTCGCGTGGTAGCATTGTCTGCACTTGAATCTTCCCAAGCTGCCTGAATCGCTGCCTTGACAACGGGGTCATTGGCTATCTCCTCCGGAGTCTTGTTGGTTGCCAGGGCACCAATCTGCCCAGCAATAGCGGGGTCACCCGCTGCCTCGATGGTAGCAGGCAGGGCAAGGACGGCCGGACTCCAGGAAAGACAGGCTAGTAGCACACAGAATATCGCTATGAACAGTCTCGTTTTGACTTTCACATTTCCTCCTTTTCCCATTGACATTTAAAGCAGTCCTGTGTCTGGTAAGGCTTCACTTACTCGGTGTAATAGAGGTCGATAACATCGCCGGTCGATTTGTCCACCAGGACATGAGGCTCACCGCCGCGCAGTACCGGCGAAGTATACGGGAAGTAAATGTGCCAATAGGTTGCTTCCTCCGTAGACCGCGTATCACGGCCATCCAGAGACATTACCCCATCGTTCTCCACTGCTTGAGTGGCGATCGTGATTGCCTGCTCAAGGGTGATACCAGCTCCGCCTTCACCTGTACAGCCAGCAAAGGTGAACATCAGGCTTACTATTGCTGTCCCCACTAGCAGCCACACTTTGCATCTCCTTTTTTGCATTTCCTACCTCCTTCCCTCGTACCGGGGCCACGAGGGTGATATTTTGGTTTCCCAAAATCTTATTTTGTGTCTATTATATCACGCCGCCCCGCTATTGAATGTGGAGAGGACGATAGTAAAAGAGCAGACCGTGTCAAGGCACGGTCTGCTCTGGGTGCGACAAGTGTGATGTCCTTTGCTGGGCTCTATCTCACCTTCGTATCAATGGGTGGACTTCTGTATGACCGGGCACTCTACATCATTCTAGTTCCGCCACATATTTCCTGTAGCTTCAAGCACCCGAACAATGGGATCAACCAGAAGCTCTCTGACCAGCGTCCTCACAAAGTTATGTTCTGATATGAAGTTTGCGATAGGAGGGCTGACCCGATAATAGAAGTCGACAAGTCGAGAGCCCACCGCGCTTTTCAGCAATACGTCATCACGAAAGGCTTGTAGCACATCAAGCTGTTTAGCAGTGGGAGTGCCATAGGCCGCAGTGGCGATGAAGCATCCCCCACTTGGCGGAGGCGTCGACTTGAGCTGGAAATTAGCTTTGATCTCGTAGTCCCCGTTCGGAGTGATAGTGATAGTGGTGTTGGCCGCATTGGGATTGGCGATGGTACTCACATCGCCAGTCCAGTTGGTAAACTCGAAGGCATCATTTAGTGGAGTGCCCACAAGGTTGACCACATGGGAACCGCTGCCGGGATAGAAGGACACATATCTTCCGTCGCTATTGACATTGGCGAATGTCGTGGTGCCAGGAGTGGTTGCCCCGCCACCGATAGAGGTGCGTATCGTCAGGAGAGATTTTTGTGGCGGCAAGTGTTTCCATAAATAGGCACTGCCATCAATGTGAGTGGTGACGGCGCCAACATATGGACTATATAGGACCCCGCCGGGCCAAGTATGCCCGCCGCCTACAACCTTGAACAATATCACCTCGGTCCCGTTCGTTCCTCCGCTGTAGATATAGCGATGAACTTCGGTCGCGTCTGAGGAAGTTGCTCCCCATACGGTCTCCACTGGCACGGTAGAATTAGATATCCCGTCGATATTACACCAGAAAGCGATAGTCTCATCGGCAGAAAGAGTCACATTGCCGCCCGTACCGCCATAGCCATAATAAGAAAGGATTGGGTCGGATGTGCCCATCATCAAAATCACGGTTATCGGAGGGGCAGTGAGGTTCGCGAAGCCCCACGGCATTGGTGCACAAACCGGTGCGATGCCTGCAAACGTGCCCGTCAGGTTAAAGGCCAGTAAATATGAGAACAGGGCGCCGTCGGACATGCCCGTGGAGTAGATCTCGCTTGCATTAATCGCATAGTGGGTTGTAAACCAATCAACCATGTCGACAACGAATCCGACATCATCAACACCTGCGCAATATTGTAACGACCCTGCACCGAGATTCCACTGGATTTCTGCACCGGTGAGCGGTGGCAAAGTCGCGTTGCAGGGGTTGCCCTCTCTAGGTAAATTCGTGGCATCGGGGAACACGGCAATAAACCCTTCTTGTTCGGCAAGTTCATCAAACCTGCTTAGATCTCTCTGCTGATCTCCCGTGCTGCCCAGGCCGTGAAACGAAAACAACAGGGGGACCTTCGTTGAATTGTTGTAACTGGATGGAATATAGTATAGAAACGTGCGGTTACAAGACCAAGTGACGTTATTCCAGTCAGTATACGTCTCATTCATTCAACCAGTGTGAAGCCCCGGTGTGTACTCAGGCGAACCAGATAAGTCAGAAGCGGCTACAGGAACATAACTCCCCACGCACAACACCAACACCATGATTGTCACTAGAGCAACAATACCATGTTTCTTTAGAGTCATTTCTTCACCCTCCCTTTTCAGATTCTTTCCACATAAGAAAGCTTGACAGCACCCATAGAACCACATTTTCCCAATAACTCTCACCCCCTTCACAGTACGTATCTACTAAATGTCGACAGCTAATGCTCACGGACCTGTCCGCACGAACTCATGGAGGCCCTCATGTTATGCAACCTTGGAAATCGCTGTAGACGATGTTTCTTCGCCATAAGAAAGATATTATGAGAGTCTTCTCTGTCGGACGCCCCTGAAATCAACAGTCTTTCTGATTTCAGTTTAGATGTCAACCGTCAAAACTGGCTGATTGCTGCGTGGGCAGACTGGTCAGTAAGTCGTTTGTGGTACACTACTAGCATTGGATGACACTTGGGAATCAGGCACCAAGAAGAAGATGTAATCCGTCCCGACTGAAATGCAGACGTATATCAAGAACAGGATGTTGCAGGGCTACGACCTTAACCTTGTGGCGGCGGTCGGCATATCCACGCTGGTATTGGTCCTGGGACGTTACCGCCCTCTAGACATAGACTTTCCCCGCGCAACGCAGCTCATATATTACGTGCTGGTCCCCCTGGCGGCGGGCTGGCTGTTTTTTCGGGACAAGCCCTGGGATTACGGCATCCGCATTGGCAACCGGAAATGGGCGCTAATTCTAATCCCGGCCTGCCTTGCCGGCATGGCGCTGATTCTCTACGGGGCCAGTAAAATGCCCGAGTTTCGCTCCTACTACCACAGGTATGCCATGGACTGGCCCGAGCTGCTCTTGGATACCGCCCTGTACATGCTTGCCTGGGAATTTCTGTTCCGCGGATATATGCTATTCGGCCTGGAAAAATCGATAGGCAAAAACGCTATTTTTGTGCAGGCCATTCCCTTCGTACTGCTCCATTTCGCGAAGCCATTCCTGGAGACGCTGGCCTGCATCCCCGGCGGCTTTGGTTTTGGCTACGTGGCATACAAGACAAGATCTTTTCTGCCTTGCTTCATCATACACTTCGGCATGTACATAATGATGGCCCTTTTCACCAATTGACAAGGGAAAGGGGTCAATTCTATCTTCCCCGTTCGTTCAGAATGATGCTTTGTCGGCCGGATGCAAGCCCCGACCCTGCAGTTGGGAAATGTAGTACAGGCATCTATCCTGCACCTCTGATTCGTCATAGACTGTGAAGAATAGAGCTGACCCATTTAGAATGGGAAATAGGGGCGGACATAGGCAGGGAACACGACGAGGAGGGCCCCAATAATTGCTGGCCACTGGGCGAGGTATATTACTAGAGGATGTCTTCCCGGCAGAGTTAAAGCTGAGACAACCTTGTCGTTGAAATCAGGAACATCGAACCTTCTGTTTCCTTGCGGGTAAAGAATCTTGCCGAAGAACATGCCGGCAAGGAAAAGGCCGAACCACGGCAGGAGCGGCATGTAATCCATGACTGAGCCAAAGCCGTGTGGCATCAGCCCCAGCCAGAACAGCCAGGGGAAATCGAAGCGAATCTCCTTAAGGTAGAAACCTATCACCATGAGAGCAATACCCAGAACCAAGTTGGTCCAACGGAACCTTAGAAAGAATGGGGCGATCATGAATGCAATGCCGAAGAAGTGTAGTACGCCGAACTGGACGTAGTCCGGTCCAGGGATGAGCCATGTGACCAGAGTAAGCCCCATGCCCATTGCGAATATCTGCAGTCCCCTGCGCACAAATGGCCAAATCTTCCTTGATCTGGAATGCGCGATTGTGACCGATGCACCGGCCAGGAAGATGAAAGTCCCTCCCCCAAAGGTGAACCACAGCGGGAACCAGGGATACAGATACTGGGTGGTCTGGCGGATGCCAAAGTAGTCTATCAGAAGGATTGTGTGGTAGGCTATCATGACTACGATGGCGTTCGTGCGTAGGAGGTCTATCTCCCAGAAACGGCTCCGCCTGATCGTGCTGGTCTGAGTGGTATCTGCCATCTGTCGATCTTTCGGGCTCGATTTTATCATGTTCCGGTCATTATTGTCTCTCTCCCCTGGAAAACGGAGTTTTTCAGGGTTAGATAGTATAATAAGATTGTGGCAAAAGAAGAGGGACCGCTGTTACTGCTTTTTGACGGCAATGCCTTGGTGCACCGTGCCTTTCACGCCCTGCCCCCCCTAACCCAACGCAAGACAGGAGAGCTGGTGAATGCCGTCTTCGGCTTTGCTAGTACCCTGCTCAAGGTATTTGCTGATTTCAAGCCCACTCACTGGGCGATCGCCTTTGACCGTCCCACTCCGACTTTCAGACATGAAATGTTCGAGGAATACAAAGCCCAGCGCCCGGCCACGCCCGAGGAACTGAAAAGCCAGATAAAAAAGGTGCACCAGCTGGTGGAAGCCTTCCATATCCCCGTCTTTGAAATCGACGGCTTCGAAGCGG
>JAOUDT010000184.1 GCA_029859145.1 Dehalococcoidia bacterium | reverse complement strand
GTCAGTATTGTCTGGTACATTAGTTCTCTCCTTATACCGGATAGACCCCGTGCTTCCGCGGATGCCTTAGTATCTTCTTATCCTTGGTGAACTCAAGAGCCCGGAACAACACTCTCTTCGTTTCCCTGGGATCGATTACATCATCTATAACGCCGGACTTCGCCGTCTTGAATATGTTTATCTGCGGTCTTATCTGCTCGGCAAGTTGCGCTATCATCTCTTTGGGGTTCTCGGCCTCGGCAAGTTGCTTTCTGGCAAAAATCGACACCATGCCCTCCGCTCCCATAACTGATATTTCAGCTCCCGGATAAGCAATCAGCAGGTCAGGGTCAAAAGCCTTGCCACACATGGCGTAATAGCCTGCCCCATAGGATTTTCTGGCAATCAAGGTCAATTTGGGCACAGTAGCTTCAGCGACTGCATGGACCATCTTGGCTCCATGCCTTATTATGCCCGATTTTTCCGCCTTGGAACCGACCATAAAGCCGGGGACATCAGAAAGGAAAAGAAGCGGGATATTAAAAGCATCGCAAAGCCATATGAAGCGGGCAGCTTTGTCAGCGGCATCAATATCGATGACGCCTCCATAGAACATTGGGTTGTTTGCTACGATTCCAATCGAATAGCCGGCTATACGCCCAAAGGTCGTAATAATGTTCCTACCCCACTTTGGCTTCATTTCAAAGAAGTAGCCATCGTCCACTATATACCTTACTAAATCGTGCATATCGTAGGCTTCCCGCGGATTGTCCGGGATGACATTCAGTATGCCGTCATCAAGCAAAGCCATGGGGTCTCCTGACCATTCCCTCCGCTGGGGCTTCTCTTCGTAGTGCTGAGGAAAGAAAGAAATATATTGTTTTACAGCCTTAATACATTCCTCATCTGAACCAACCTCGAGGTCTCCGCAGCCACTAGTCTCACAGTGGATTTTGGAACCGCCAAGCTCGTCTTCTGTGAGTTTCTCCCCAATGACCGATTTTACCAGAGCCGGTCCACCCAGGCCCATAAAACTCGTTCCCTTGACCATGGGCACGAAATCGGAAAGGCCAGGTATATAGGCAGTGCCAGCGTACCCCGGCCCCATCATAGCTGCGATCTGCGGGATCACTCCCGACATCAATGATTCTTCCTTGAAGAGATATCCTGTATCGGCAAATAGTGCCACTCTTTCGCCGCTAAAGCCGCCACCACTTACTCGCGCGCCGCCGGAATCATTCAGCCATATCATCGGTATTCTTTCTCTGAGAGCAATCTCTCTTATTCTGGTCACCTTGGTTTCATTGACTACCCCCATAGAGCCGCCTCTCACTGTGAAATCGTAAGCCGCCACGGCCACGTCTCTCATGCGTACACCATCGTCTAGTTTGCCATAGCCTGTAATAACACCGTCAGCCGGCACAAGTTCGTCCACGCCAAACTCGCTACCAAGCATGCCAGTCTCGACAAATGTCCCCTTTTCAATTAAGAGGTCAAGCCTCTCCCTGGCAGTCAGTTTCCCCCGTCCATGATGTTTCTTGACAGCCTCTTCACCTCCCATCTGTTCGATTTGCTGGCGCAGGCGCGCAAGGTTTTCAACCTCCTGTCTCATTATGTCACCCATTTGTCTCCTCCTTCAATTTCGATATGAAATGAGTATCGTAGTCCCCTGATTTGAATATGTCAGAATCAAAAGCCTCTCTGAGGAAAGGAAGGTTGTTCTTGATGCCTGTGATTTCATAGTTGTCCAGAGCATGCCGCATCTTCACTATCGCCTTGTCTCTGTCCTCGCCCCAGACCACTAGCTTGGCGATCAAAGGGTCATAGAATTGACTCACGGTATCCCCAGCCTGATATCCGGAGTCCACCCTTATGTGCTCACCACTGGGTTCAACATATGAGACTATCTTGCCCGGTGACGGATAGAAATTCTTGGAATCCTCGGCATAGACACGAGATTCGATGGCCCATCCCTTCCATCCCAAACTCTCTTCCCCAAGCGATAGTGATTCGCCCGAAGCAATCTTTAGTTGCTGCTCAACCAGGTCGATACCAGTTATCATTTCAGTAATCGGGTGCTCTACCTGAAGCCTTGCGTTTATTTCCAGGAAGTAAAAATTCCGATGCCCATCAACGATGAATTCAACAGTGCCTGCATTTGTATAGCCAATTCCTTGAGCCAGGCGCCTGGCCGCCTGTCGTAGCTCGTACCTCAATTCAGCAGTAGCGAAAGGAGACAACGACTCTTCAATCACCTTTTGATGCCGCCTCTGCACCGAGCATTCCCTTTCCGGGAAAGTTACTACATTGCCGTCCCTGTCCCCCAAAATTTGGATTTCTATATGGTGAGGTGATTCCAGGTATTTCTCGACATAGACTCTTTCATCGCCAAAAGCTAATCTAGCCCGGTTTGTGGCTGTATCGAATGCTTCTGCCACTTCTTCCTCTTTTTCCACCTTCACCATGCCAATCCCACCGCCACCGGCCGATGCCTTGAAGATGACCGGGAAAGAGAGTTCAGTTGCCCACTTTCTCGCTTCTTCGACAGTGCTCAATATACCACTCCCTGGCGGAATGGGTATGCCTAAACTGGTCGCTATTTCGCGTGAACGGTGCTTGTCTCCCATTCTATGAATGACTTCGGAACTCGGCCCGATAAATACCAGCCCTTCTGTTTCACACCTTTGGGCAAATTCCCACCGTTCGGACAAGAAGCCATATCCCGGATGAATGGCACTTGCGCCAGACTCTTTGGCCGCTGCAATAATCTTATCTATGTTAAGATAGCTGTCCTTCGGTTTGGCTTGGCCAATCCTCACTGCCCTGCCTGCCTCCTGCACGAACAGAGATTTCTCGTCTATATCTGAATATATGGCGATGGTTTCAATACCCAATAACCTGGCCGTCCTGACTATGCGGCGGGCAATTT
>JAOUDT010000183.1 GCA_029859145.1 Dehalococcoidia bacterium | reverse complement strand
GCGATGGGTATGTCTCGTATGGAACGGAGAAAGGAAAACAAATAATTACCTTTCTGCCGAAGGAATGAATTGGGGAATACCAGTCCGGGAGCTCCGGACCAGGGCAATGACATGCGTAGACCGATGACCTACAACAGAGCAACTTGTCGGAGATAACTTGAGCGAGCACATTTTCATTGGTGTTGCCTGGCCTTATGCCAATGGTCCTTTACATCTGGGACATATTGCGGGTGCCTATCTGCCAGCCGACATTTTCGCGCGGTATCATCGTCTTAAGGGCAACAAGGTGCTGATGGTTTCGGGCAGCGACCAGCACGGAGCACCGATCACGATTCGTGCCGAACAAGAGGGCACGAGGCCACAAGAAGTGGTGGCCAAGTACCATCGACAATTCATTGATTGCTGGAAGAGACTGGGCGTCTCTTTCGATCTATTCACCACTACCGGCACACCAAATCACACCCAGGTCACGCATGATGTGTTCCTCACTTTGCTCAACAAAGGTCATATCTACAAAGACAAGATGCTCCAAGCCTATTGCCCTAAGTGCCAGAGGTTCCTTCCTGACCGCTATCTGGAAGGTACCTGTCCCAATTGCGGCTTCATCAAAGCGCGGGGTGACGAATGCGATGCGTGCGGTAGACCCTTGAATTCAGGAGAGCTGAAGAATCTTCGGTGTCGCATTTGTTCTACTGCGCCTCGGTTTGAGTCTTCCGAGCATTTCTTCTTGCGCCTTTCCTCTTTTCAGGAGCAGTTGGCTGACTGGATAAAGAGACAGGCCCATTGGCGGAACAATGTAGTTAGCACCACCTGGAAATTTCTAGATGAAGGATTGAAGGACAGAGCTATTACTCGCGATTTAGATTGGGGAATAGTTGTGCCGCAGCCAGGGTTTGAGCGTAAACGCGTTTATGTATGGTTTGAAGCAGTGATTGGCTATTTATCGGCGAGCAAGGAATGGGCAAAAATACAGGGCGATGATGACGCCTGGAAAGCTTTCTGGCAAGACGGTGCCAAGAGCTTCTATTTTATCGGCAAGGACAATATTTTTTTTCATACCCTGATTTGGCCAGCGATGTTGATGGGCTACGGTGGTCTGAATCTTCCTTACGATGTTCCTGCGAATGAATTCTTGACTATCGAAGGCAAGAAGCTTTCCACCAGCCGTGGTTGGGCAATCTGGCTGCCCGACTACCTGGAACGATACGAGCCGGACCCTTTGAGATATACTCTGGCCGCGAATATGCCTGAGAGCGGAGACAGCGATTTCTCCTGGCATGAATTCCTCCGTCGTAATAACAACGAATTGGTGGCCACGTATGGCAACTTAGTCCATCGTGCTCTCACCTTTGCTTACCGCAATTTTGATGGAGCGGTCCCATCACCTGGTGAACTGGATGAGCGCAGTCAGGGCTTGCTTCGTCAAGCTGAAATTACATTAGAAAGCGTGGATAAGCTGCTTGATCGTTGTGGGTTTAAGGAGGCGATGAAGCAAGCTATGTCTCTAGCCCAGGAATCCAACCGCTATCTTGATGAGCAGGCTCCGTGGAAGACAATCAAGACAGAGCGAGAGACTTCGGCGAAATCCGTCTATACAGCCCTCTCTGTATTGACGGCATTGAAAACTGTGTTGTATCCGTTCCTCCCCTTCAGCTCGGAAAGGCTTCATTCTTTCCTGGGATTTGACGGTACCGTGAAAGAAGGAGGTTGGGCAATTCAGTTCTTGCCGCCGGGGCAGACGCTTCGCCAACCCCAACCACTATTTTTGAAGCTCGATGAAGATATTGTTGCCGAAGAAAGCAGTCGGCTCGACTCCCTGAATGAAAGTAAGAAAGCTGAATCTTGACTTGACCTGTGCCGTTTGATTTAGCCGGGGATTGGCTGTGGTGCTAACCCTTCAAATATTTTATCAAGCTCAGGTTCATCCAGAGTCTCATGAGTCATAAGTTCCTGCGCCAGTTGGTTCAGTTTTTCTTTGTTTGTGGTCAGGACTTTCCTAGCGGTATTGTAGGCGCGCTGGATAATATTATGTACCTCTTCATCGATTTCTTGGGCTATCTTATCGCTGTAATCCCTCTGTTCGCTGATCTCACGACCAAGAAAGACGAGTTCTTGTCTTTGACCAAAAGTCCGCGGGCCTAACTTTTCGCTCATGCCGTACTCGGTAACCATCTGTCTAGCTAGCTTAGTTGCTTGCTCCAAGTCGTTTTGAGCGCCAGTAGTCATTTCCCCGAAGGTGATTTCCTCGGCAACGCGTCCCCCCAAGCTCACTGCCAATCTATCATCAAACTGAGACTTGGTCCATAAGTGACGGTCTTCGGAAGGCAGGAAGCGGGTCCACCCCCCAAGAATCCCTCGAGCGATAATAGAAATCTTGTGCACGGGGTCAGCATTTGGCAACAGCTTGGCGGTCAAGGCGTGACCGCTTTCGTGGTAGGCAATTATTTCTTTCTCTTTGGGGCTTATTACGCGGCTTTTCTTTTCCGGTCCAGCTAGAACACGCTCAGCCGCCTCTTCGAGTTCCTTCGACGTGATGTCTTTGCGGCTACGCCGGGCGGCCAGAAGGGCTGCTTCGTTAATTACGTTAGCAAGGTCGGCGCCGCTGAACCCCGGGGTTTCCTTAGCTATGGTCTCAAAGTCGACTTCTTTAGCTAGCGGCTTGCCTTTGGCGTGTACCTCAAGGATAGCCTTGCGACCCTTTATATCGGGTAGATCAATGACGACATGTCGGTCAAAGCGACCGGGGCGGAGGAGGGCCGGGTCGAGAATATCGGGGCGATTCGTGGCAGCCATGACGATGACGTTGGCATTGGTATCGAAGCCGTCCATCTCGGCCAGAATTTGGTTGAGGGTCTGTTCTCTTTCATCATGTCCACCACCCAACCCAGCACCGCGGTGTCTGCCTACGGCATCA
>JAOUDT010000182.1 GCA_029859145.1 Dehalococcoidia bacterium | reverse complement strand
CTATAACCATTTTGGACAATTCGAGCTACCACCTACTAATCTGATGGAGCTTGAGGATAGCTTGAGGCTTTGTCAGAGGATTGGGCAACTTTTGGGATTCTGGGGGCATGATACCTGATTTGTAGTGGGCCTGATTGGTATGGTGTCCCTGGAATTCAGCGGGTTAGCTGCCGGCGAAATCAAGCGCCAGTCCGTCGGCATGGTAGCAATAATAGGGCATACTCTAGCCTTGCTCTGTGCTGGAATTAGGTGAACCCGCCCAAAGTGCTGCTTAGTTGGTGGAACGTCCATCGTGAAGGATGGTATACCTGCAATGCCGGCGAAATCAAACGCCGTCCTGAAGTCGAAACGCTCTTGGTGACCAGTGATAACCACAAGGCGCAGTGAGCAGGAGACGGTTGATAACTTCGGTGAAAATGCCTAATATGGCTACTATGGAGGACCGCCGAACACCACTCACGGATTTAGAACACGGTAACTTACCTGACCTGGTGGCGGAAGTTGTTAGGTTCGTCTTGACAGAGTAGGACAAATCAGAGCAACGTTTGAGAGTCCTACAGAGCGCCAGCCGAATAGCATCTACCAGAGGCAAATCACCGGAGAAGATAATGACAGGAGCGACATTCAGTCAAGGAGGGGAGTATGAGATTTGAAACGATAGCTATTCATGCCGGGGATAGGCCGGATGCAGCAACCGGTGCCATTTCGGTGCCCATCTACCAGACATCGACATTCAAGTTCGAGGATGTCGGGAAGACAAAGGGGTGGGACTACTCCCGTGCGGCCAATCCAACCAGGAAGGTTCTGGAGGATACTATCGCTCAGCTGGAAGGCGGGAAAGCTGGCTTTGCCTTCGCCACCGGTATGGCAGCTGAGACGACAGTTATGCATCTTTTGAAAACTGGCGATCACGTTATCTCGCAGGACGACATCTACGGAGGGACCTACAGGTTATTTCAGGATGTGATGCCTGCCTTTGGTCTGGAGTTTACCTTTCTTAGAATGGATGACCGGAAAAGAATAGAAGAAGCAATAAAGCCCAATACCAGGATGCTGTGGTTAGAGACTCCCTCAAATCCGCTGCTCAATATCGTTGATATTGAGATGGTGGTCGATATTGCCAGGAAGCATAAGTTGCTGACAGTAGTAGACAATACCTTTGCCACCCCCTATTTCTTCAGGCCGATTGAATATGGGGTTGACCTTGTTGTCCACTCTACCACCAAGTACCTCAACGGGCACGCCGATGTTGTCGGCGGCGCTGTAGTGACCACCACCGATGAATCAAGCCAGAAGATGCAATATCTACTCAATGCCCTGGGGACCAATGCCGCTCCCTTCGACTGCTGGCTGGTGCTTCGCGGGATTCAGACTCTCCCTGTGAGGATGAAGCAGCATGAGGAAAATGCCTTTGCCGTAGCAAACTATCTCAAAGGACATCCCAGGGTGAAGAGGGTGCTCTATCCCGGACTGGAGTCCCACAAAGGGCACGAAATCGCCAGGAGACAGATGAAAGGATTCGCTGGGATAGTGTCCTTTGAACCGGAAGGCGGCATTGAGGGTGTTAATACCTTTCTAAGAAAGCTCAAGGTCTTTGCTCTGGCGGGATCGCTGGGTGATGTCACATCTCTTGCTGAGCATCCTGCTACCATGAGTCACGACTCGATGTCTCCGGACTATAGACGGAAGGTAGGGCTCAGCGATGAACTTATCAGGTTATCGGTCGGCCTGGAGAATGTTGACGATTTGATTGAGGATATAGAGCAGGCGCTCATCGTCTGAATACTAGTTAATTGGGAGTACCAGATCATAGGGGACATCGGTTATGCTGACTGCCTTTCCATCGCTGTCTATGTAAAAGGTATCTTCAATACGCACGGCCATTTCCCGATGTGTATCAACCAGGCTGGGTTCTATGGCGAAAACATTCCCTTTGGACAATATGTCTTTATCTCCTATTCCCATATATGGCGGCTCGTGCACCGCCAGACCTACCCCATGCCCTAACGCGTGGATATAGCCATCTATTGTGTTGGGATTGTCCTTAACGACCGGGTAGCCCCTTTCGCGAAAATAATCACACGTAAGCTCCTGAAGGTCACCTGCAGACTTCCCGGGGCCAACTTTGTTCACAACAAAATCAAAACAGCCGCGAACATCTCCGTACAGTTTGAGAAGGTAGTCGGAGGCCTGTCCGAAGCACCACGTACGTGTTGTATCATGATAGTAGCCTCTGGCTTCTCTCGGGAACAAATCGAATACAATTGGCACTCCCAACGGTATTGGCGTATCCGGTTCCCCGGTGCTGTGACCTGTGGTACCCTCCTTACCAGGAGCAAAAATCATCCCTTCGGTGTCCTCCAGGTCCTGCTCGAAAAGCTTGGAACGGGCGAATCTTTTCACATCGCCTACCGTCAAAGGCG
Organism: Dehalococcoidia bacterium; assembly: GCA_029859145.1. Lineage (GTDB taxonomy): Bacteria > Chloroflexota > Dehalococcoidia > GIF9 > AB-539-J10 > RBG-13-51-36. Next base: position 508 of record JAOUDT010000182.1, on the reverse strand, counting down.
AACCGTCGGCCTTTACGAAACATTTCTCGCTGGTTTTATGAGATCGTACGAAGTCACGGGTCTCGGTCATTACCCGGGAGGTTTTCCGGCCGACTTCGATCATCTTTGCCAGTTCTTCACCGCTTTTCGTCGCTCTCAGGCGGTCAACCAGAGTAGGTGTTGCATCATCAACGATCTCCAGGCCGGGGTACCTTTTGTTCAGCTCATTTCTAAGTAGACCGCTGAACGAAAACTCCATTCGGCCGTATAGAGCAACCCGCTTAATACCCTTCTTGAGAAATTCAAGGCCCGGGAGATACATCTGCAATTCAGCCTTCTCATAGCTGCCCGTTTCAGAAAACACTCGCCTGAATAAAGCACGATCGAAAATGTGAGTTACAAATTCCGGGCTCTTGACATTCTCTCTCTCTAAAGTTCCCAACCATATATTGGCTTTCTCACCCGGCGTTTTTGTGAACACTGCGTCTTGAATGTCGGAGCCGGCTGTCAGGTAGTTAAATGCCGGGTC
>JAOUDT010000181.1 GCA_029859145.1 Dehalococcoidia bacterium | reverse complement strand
CTTACATATTATGGCACAATCACAAGAATAATGCAACCCGGGCCTAGGGCTCCGAGTGGTGACGATTTGTCGCGATGATGGAGGAGAAGGAGGTAGCGAGAGCTACCCCCTTCCCCTCATATGAGGCTTAGGTTTACTGTCGAGAGATTTTGGCTGGCTCCGGTGTGACCGGTGCGGCAGGTTTGGGCTTGTTCTCCAGCCGAGAGGTTGGAAAACGGTTGGCTCGGCGCAGGAAGGAAGGCATGTCGAGAGCATCGCTGCCGCCTCGTATCAATCGCCGAAGCTCCTCGGCGCTGCGTATTGTCCCACCGGGTGTCTTAGCAAAGCCAGTGGCGATAACGGTGATTCGAACTTCACTATCCATCTTGGGGTCAAAGACCACGCCAAAGATTATGTTGGCATCGGGGTCCACTTGTTGGCTAATTACCTCAGCGGCCTCATTACATTCAAACAGGGTGAGACTTGGGCCACCAGTGATGTTGAATAGCACCCCCGTAGCTCCGTTTATGGATACATCGAGCAACGGGCTCGCCATAGCAGCCTTGGCCGCTTCAGCAGCGCGACTTTGACCGCCGGCTTTACCCACGGACATCCAGGCTGGGCCGGCATCTTTCATTACCGATTTGATATCGGCGAAGTCTAGGTTGATCAGTCCCGGGACGGTAACTACTTCGGAAATAGCCTGCACCCCCAAACGCAGGGCATCGTCAGCCAGCCTGAAGGCGCTGTCCACGGTCGTCTTGGCATCACAAAGCTGAAGAAGGCGGTCATTAGGTATGATGATAAGTGTGTCAACCTTGTTGGTCAGCTCGAGTAATCCGTCCTCGGCTACTTCTCTTCTGTGCATCCCTTCGAAAGTAAAGGGTTTGGTCACCACTGCGATGGTGAGGGCGCCACTCTTTTTGGCTATCTCGGCCACTACAGGGATGCCACCCGTGCCTGTGCCACCGCCCATGCCAGCTGCAATGAACACCATATCAGCGCCTTGCACGATCTCTTCAATTATGTCGCAGCTTTCTTCCGCTGCCCTGCCTCCGACCTTGTGGTCACCACCAGCCCCCAAACCTCTGGTCAATTTCTCACCCAGTTGAATTCTGGTAGGAGCCTCGGCCAGAGCCAATGCTTGGCCATCGGTATTCATGGCAATGAAGTCAACGCCTTTTATGCCCTCGCGGACCATACGAGTAATGGCATTGGAGCCGCCGCCACCAATGCCTATAGCTTTAATTCTTGCTGGACTCGGAGTAAAAATCTGTTTTGCCATTCTAACCTCCTTTCACAAATCAGGCACGAAACAGCCTTCTGAAGAAACTCACGAAGTTGCCAAGGACACCAGCGCTCTTTGTCTGTAAAGCTGAGCCCTCTTTGCCTCGTACCGGCCACAGGACTAGTCCCAAGGTGGTGGCGTAAGACGGGTCGTGAAGGATATCTGAAATGCCGTAGATGCCCGCGCTCAAAGGTCGGCCTCTGCGCACCGGAATTCGCAGAAGCGATTGTCCTAGGTCGTCAACACCGGGTAGGTTGGCTGTGCCGCCGGTTAACACTAACCCGCAAGGCGCCAAAGCATGGTAATCGCTGGTAGGCATCTCCATTAATATGAGCTGGAGCAACTCCTCCATGCGGGCCCGGATGATATTGCAGAGGTCTTTGTAGGAGGCGCTATGACCATTTTCGACACCCACTTGGACGGTCTCGTCAAGCTCCAAGGTAGGAGTGACGTTGCCATATCTCTTCTTCATCTTTTCCGCAATATTGAATGGTAAGCCCAGGCCTATGGAGATATCGCTAGTTGCCTGGTAACCGGCTACCGGAATGATAGCGGTGTGATAGATGCTGCCATTCTTGAATACCGCTATGTCCGTGGTGCCGCCCCCCATGTCGGCCATGATAACCCCTGTCTCTCTTTCCTCCGCAGTCAATACTGCTTCTCCGCTAGCCAGGGGCTCAAGGATGAGATCCTCAACATCAACACCGATACTTCGGACGCATTTGGCTAGGTTTTGGATCGAAGTCACTGAAGCAGTGATGATGTGGGTCTCCACGTCTAATCTGGAGGCATGCATGCCTACCGGCTGTTTCACTCCTTCTTGTCCATCCAGGGCATAGTATCGAGGAATGGCATGGAGCACTCTCTTTCCTTCGGCGACAGAGACATTACGAGCCGCAGACAGCGCCCGCTTAAGATCTTGAGGGCGCACCAATCGGTCATCACGCGGGATAGCTATTACCCCTTTGTTGTTCAGACTACTTATATGTCTTCCAGTAACCCCAACATAGGCAGAATCTATCCGTATGCCACTAACTCTTTGAGCTTCCTTTACAGATGTGGCAATGGACTGTTTGGCTTCATCCATATTGACTACGATGCCTTTGTGTAGGCCATGAGAAGGAACGACTCCCACTCCTAGGACTTCAATGTCGTCTTCCGCTTTGACATTGGCCACGATTGTCGCTACTTTAGTTGTGCCCACATCAATAGCTGAAATGATTTTCTTTGTCATTTGCACCTCCTTTTTTGCTTGAGAATGCTGCCTAGTTGAGTCGCTCAGCTATCCTTAGTCTAGCGCTGCGGCTGCGTGGGTTGGATTCTATCTCCAACGAGGTAGGTTTGATGACCTTCCGTGAGATGAGCTTCAAGGTGGGCACGTGCCCACAGCGACACATGACTGTTCCCGGTGGACATAGGCAGCTGGCGGCTGCGTAGCGCATGAACTGCTTGACTATACGGTCTTCCAGAGAATGATAACTGATGACTGTTAGTCTGCCGCCGGGACGAAGGAGGTTGGGGGTCTGTCTGAGAGCCAGCTCCAGATTCTGTAGTTCACTGTTGACCGCGATGCGAAGCGCCATGAAGGTTCTTGTAGCAGGGTGAATTCTGGCACGCTTGCCGCCCAGAACTCGCTCTACCAGGCGGGCAAGCTCAACGGTGGTC
>JAOUDT010000180.1 GCA_029859145.1 Dehalococcoidia bacterium | reverse complement strand
CAAGTAGACAAGTCTACCCATAAACGGGTCAAAAACCGTTTTGAAGGCCAATGCAGAAAAAGGCTCCTCGTCGCTAGCCTCCCGAAGGACTTTCTCTCCGTTTCTAGGATCTGTAGCCGAGATAGGAGGAACATCGAGTGGCGACGGCAGATAGTCCACTATAGCATCAATCAATAACTCGATGCCCCTGTCTCTCAAGGCACTGCCGCAAAGAACGGGCACCACGCGGTTAGAAACGGTCAACCTTCTTATGGCTGCCTTAATCTGAGAAACCGAGATATCTTGCCCGTCAAGGTAAAGCATCATTATCTGCTCATCGAGTTCAGCTAAGTTTACAATCAATGCTTGGCGCTCCTTGGCCAACAAAGTCTCACTGCCCCCTTGCATTGGAGATGAATTAGAATCAACCGGGAAAGCAATGACTTTGTTTTCTACAAGGTCGATGACCCCTCGAAAGTCCTTTTCACTTCCTATTGGAAGCTGTATGGGCAGCGCCTTGCTCCGCAATCTTTCATTAATCATGGTCACTGTATGCTGAAAATCAGCGCCAATCCTATCCATTTTGTTAATGAAGCAAATTCTGGCCACGCCATATTTGTCTGCCTGGCGCCACACAGCTTCTGACTGAGCTTCTACCCCAGCCACACCATCGAAAATCACAACGCCGCCGTCTAATACACGGAGGCTGCGCTCTACCTCAGCAGTGAAATCCACATGCCCGGGGGTATCGATAATATTTATACGATGTTCGCGCCAGTGAGATGTAGTAGCCGCTGAAGTGATGGTAATACCTCGTTCTCTTTCCTGCTCCATCCAATCCATCACCGCAGTCCCTTCATCCACGCTGCCGATTTTATAGGTACGCCCCGTATGATGGAGTATCATCTCTGTAGCTGTGGTTTTGCCGGCATCTATGTGAGCGATAATCCCTATGTTCCGTATTTTTTCCAGAGGGAAAGTCCGCGACATGAGTTTATCCTTTGCCTCAAGTACTGCTTTTGACACGACTTCTCACCAGCGATAGTGAGCAAAGGCCTTGTTAGCCTCTGCCATCTTGTGAAGATCATCACGTTTCTTGATTGCTGCCCCTCGACCACTAACAGCATCAACCAACTCGCTTGCCAGCTTTTCTTCCATAGATTTGCCGCTACGAGCGCGCGCTGAGGTGATGAGCCACCTCATGGCGAGAGCGCGTCCCTGCTCTTCCCCCACCTCCGTGGGAACCTGGTATGTCGCCCCACCTACCCGGCGTGACTTGACCATGAGAAGCGGCGCAACGTTCTTGATTGCCTGCTCTAAGGCTTCTTCAGGTTTGCTGTTCACTTGGTCAGCAGTGCGCTGCAAGGCATTGTAGAGAACGCGCTCGGCTGTAGCTTTCTGACCTCGCAGCATAAGCCTGTTAATGAACTTAGCCACCGTCACGCTGCCATATTTAGCATCGGGCGATGGTATCCTTTTTACTACTTTTCTAGCTCCTCTTGGCATTTGATGTCCCTACTATTTGGGTGCCTTGGCTCCATATCTACTGCGACCCTGCTTGCGATTGGCTACTCCTTCAGTGTCCAGGGTACCACGGATAATATGGTAGCGAATTCCAGGAACGTCCTTGACCCGACCACCACGAATCAAAACTACCGAGTGTTCCTGTAGATTATGTCCTTCCCCAGGAATATATGCGGTTACTTCCATACCGTTGGTCAGCCTAACACGGGCGACTTTGCGCAATGCCGAGTTGGGCTTCTTAGGTGTAACCGTCTTAACCTGAATACAGACACCTCTTTTTTGAGGCGCCCCTTCAAGCCACCTAATTTGCCCTTTCATCGTATTTCGGGTGTAGTGCAGTGCTGGGACTTTGCTCTTCTTTCCCAGCTTCTGCCGCCCTCTACGAACAAGCTGATTGACTGTAGGCATTTTTATACTCCTCTATTTCAGACAATCAAAAAGCCGCCTGCTTACATGCCGGTCTACTCTAGGAAAACCTTGCTCGGCTTCAGCCAGCCGGCTTTTATAACTCTTAAAAGTCTTTACCTTCTAGTAGACGCCAACTTAGTAATTTAACACAAGGCAATTAGGCTGTCAACTAGCGAAGCAGTGCGTTCGAAATAGGAGTCCAAAATGATTAAAGATGTAGCGCATCGCCTATCCGCCTACAACTGATGAACACTGTGACAACAGGCCGGCCCGTGCGGCTTTGGGGAGCACCTTTCATGAGTGCTGACTCAGAATTTCGTAATAGAAAAATCAGTTGCTGAGGATGAACCTATTTGGGGCTATTTCGAGCACTGTGTCTGTCAACGGGGGCGCCTTTTTGCCCCTGCTTTGACTTTGAAAATCCTGCTACTGGATAGGTTGTCTAAAGTTTGATTGAGCGCGGCCACATATTCGTCAACTTCGTCCCTATCGAACTGCATAACTCTATCGGCTATTCGTTGACAATAACCGCAGTGGCTACACCCGGATGAACAATCTTGCTTCCTGAAGAAATCCATGAAGCCTTCCAGAGCCTGGTTGTCGATGTAGAAGCTGGGCGAGGATCCAGTACCATTGCTTTGTTCACCCGGCAAAGTAGAGTTGACAAATCCAGTTCTCGGAATGATCACGTTCAAAATATCATATAGATTGCCTTGACAATGACGTGACGAATATGCTTTGGCAGCACGCAGGATTTTCTCGGTGGGCATCGATCTGCCGCTGATCTTGAACATATCGATACCTATATCTTCGTAGATGTGAATGTCCTCCGGTCTGCCCCAGCGGCATTTAACGACCTGAGAAACATCACGGAGCCTGTCCAGAGTACAACGAAGTACGCAGTAATCTACGTAGGACACCTTGACCGGGTTGTAATTTTGACTGGCATGGCCCAGCCCATCGTGGTGATAATATTCGTACGGACACTGATACAGGCAAAGATTGTTCAGTAGCACAGTGAGCTCGCAACTCACCGTGTTTCTGA
>JAOUDT010000018.1 GCA_029859145.1 Dehalococcoidia bacterium | reverse complement strand
AAGCAGCAGGTATCATATTGATAACCTTAGGTGTGTTGTTTGCATGCGAGCTGATTCATGTTCTTACTATACTTGACTGGTATTACCATAGCCCCCTTATGATGGTTATACGTGTGCCTAGTTTCCTATTCCTGCTAGGCTTAGCTGTTGCTGCCGGGTTTCTTATTACTGGTGGAATTTTCTGCCTTATGAGAAAACACTGGAGAATATGCTTGGCTTCCACCTCGTTTGCAGTATTCTCCGTGGTTTTCAATATTGTTTACTTTTCGGCTTTGTCTCCGTTTTCATGGGGGTGGCCATGGGAGCAGTACATTTATATGCGCTGGCCGATTTGGGTCATGCTTGTTCCGGCAGTCATCTCAGCAATACTTGTTCTGCGCACGAAAAAAGAGTGGCAAGTAATTTCGGATTCGGTGGATAGTAATGATGCTTCTGATGGTGATTAGCCCTTGTTCTTGCCAAGACAAGGTGATAGGATAAGATTTGAAAAAGGAGGCAAGCGGTCGCCGCCTTTTCTACTAGCTATATGGGGTTCAGGTGGTCGGTGGTTCAAATCCACTCACCCCGACTCTTGATTTCGGGATCTTGCCAACTGATTGCCAACGGACTGATTTCTTGGCTATATAGAATCGTCAAACTTTTGTGCTATCTGAATATCAAGAAGGGCTACGCCCTTTGGATCGGGTGAGGGATTCGTTCTAACCATTGTTCATGGTGCAAAAAGGACTCAAGCTACCCTTACATTTCGTCGATCTCTAATCTGGACAGATTGTCAACTGGTTGGAACGTGAAGTGGAGTGTTGACAGCGCCAGGCAAAAGGCTTACAATAATCACAAGAGAAACAATCGCAGTCAGTTAATATTGGCTTAAGGAGGACGTTATGAAAAGATTCTTACTAATCATCTCAATTTTAGCTCTGGTCTTGGTGCCGATAAGCTGCAATGTTGATGTTCAGAGCATGATTCAGGCAGAGATCGAGGAGGCGCTCGCGGGGTTGCGGGCGACTTACACGATCGAGGTCGGTGGCACGGAAGGGTTGAATTTTACCGCTAGGTACGTGGTAGTGACAGCAGCTTATGATTCAGAGACATACGTGGCTTTCAGTACGGATTCCTACGATGTATCAGGAAATGTTTCAAAGAACTACGTAGTCACTGATGCGGTATCGGTGGGGGGAATGTTCCAGAAGCTGAGTGACGGGAATGAGACGCTCGAGGTCAAGATTTGGAGAGGCTCTGTTGGCAGCGGCACGTTGGTAGATTCAGACATTACAACGGAAGCTCATGGGGCTGTTTTCGTAACGGCTGTGAAAGAGGGATAGGTGCTGCCCGGTATTTTGACATCCGAAGTACCTACGGCGTATTAAGTGTCAAACCCGTGAGCCAAGGTCGGATGCCAAGTGGAGTCCCGTTGGTATCCGATGGGGCTTCCCCTTAGCGCTGTGCCTGCACAATTTCCCTACTCATTTTAGCTTTAAGAAGAAGGTTTTGCAGCTTTAAACAAAAGAAATAAAAACCTCTTAATCTTGCTCCTAATCCTTCTTAGAGCTACTCTTAAACCAAATAAAAAGGGATAAAGAGGGGGATTAAAAAGAGAAGCGCAGCTATGGACTCTTTCTTGTTTCGTAGTTAGGAAGAGATAACGTCACGGTGACGCGATCACCGTTCCGGATTTTGGGGTTAGCGTTACCTGAGCCACTATCTCGTTTTACCCTATCTGCTGATTTCATCGCTGTGGGCGGGCTGCTATATCTTCGATATGCCGGCTCTGTTGTGACACATTCCATATCGGAGCTGGTTGGGATATAATGGAATTATCAAGAAGCCAATAGGAAGAACTCTTTCAGAGGAGGCGGAGTATGAAGGCATTATTTAATTCGAGAAGACACCAGTATTTGGCGAGAATTAGCATCTTGTTGATTATGGTGACCTTGATTGCTGGAATAGGAGGTTGTCTACCTGCTGCCGAGTACACTCTTAGTATCTCAGATACCCTAGGCGGCACAGTGGCCTATCCTGGCATTGGAACTTTTGTCTATCCGGAGGGGGGCGTGGTCCTGTTGATGGCTGAGCCTGACGCGGGGTATAGCTTCACCCACTGGAGCGGCCATGTGAGCACTGTTGCCAATGTCAATGCTGCCACGACAACCATCAGCATGTATGGACATTATTTTATCACCGCCAACTTTGTCTACGGCCAACTAATACGTACTTGGTATGATTTGGATGCCATCAGGAACAACCTGACTGGCACGTACACTCTCATGAATGACCTTAGCTCCACCACTCCCGGTTATGAGCAGCTGGCAAGCCCGACAGCCAACGGTGCAAAAGGCTGGCAACCGATTGGAAATTGGAGTGTCACATTTAACGGGACTTTCGATGGTCAGGGACACAAGATACGTGACCTGTTTATTGACCGACCCGCCCAAAGTAATCTCGGGCTTTTTGGTTCTGTTTCTGTAGGAGGAGTCGTCCGGAATGTCGGAGTAGTGAACATCGATGTGACCGGCCTGAACGATGTTGGCGGTCTGGTGGGATACAATAACGGTGGCTCTGTAAGCAACTCCTATTCCAGCGGTAACGTTACTGGCGAGTCGGATGTTGGTGGTCTGGTGGGAGATAATTATGGAGGCCAAGTGCTCGATTCCTATTCCAGTGCCAGCGTGGCTGGTGGTATGCATGTTGGCGGTCTGGTCGGAAATAGCACGGGCACTGTGGATATGTGCCATGCCACGGGCAGCGTGGGTGGTAATTACTCGGTTGGCGGTCTGGTGGGAGACAATTGGGGCAATGTGACCGACTCGTATTCCGCAGGCAGCGTGATTGGTGATGAGGCTGTCGGTGGCCTGGTGGGACACGGTGGCGGCACTGTGGACGGCTCCCACTCCACCGGCAGTGTGACTGGCAATGATGATGTTGGCGGCCTAGTGGGATGTAATAACTGGACTATTACCACCTCTTATTCCACCAGCAGCGTGGGTGGTAATTACTCGGTTGGCGGTCTGGTTGGAGACAATTGGGGCAACGTGACCGACTCCTACTCGAGCGGCAATGTGACTGGCATCTCCTATGTTGGCGGCCTGATGGGAGACAATTGGGGCACTGTCACCAGCTCCTTCTGGGACACCGAAACGAGCGGACAAAATGCGTCGGCTGGGGGAACAGGGAAGAACACGACGGAAATGAAGGCTATTACTACGTTCTCAGGCGCATTGTGGAACATAGTCGCGGTCACCAATCCGAGCTTGCGTAACCTTTCGTATATCTGGAATATCGTCAATAACGTGACTTACCCCTTCCTGAGTTGGCAGCCCGTGTCTTGACGGGCGGTGACATAATCACTATTTCCGATTTTGGAGTCGCCGTCGCGTGAGCGACTTTTGCCGCTATCGGCCTTTGTCGTTTTTATTGCTATGGTATTACTGCTATCTGCTCCGTCAGCTTCGAATCATACCTGAAAAATTGGCGTTACTTTGGCGTCAAAATGTTTGGGACGCGCTGGGACATAATGGGACTACACGAACAAAACAGGGTTTTGACAATCAACGAGAGAGGGCATCGTGAATTGGCATACACAGGGCACAGCAAGTTCCTCTGGAGTGTTTGTTCTAAGATTGACGCTAGCCACTTGAAATAGAGGACAGAGTAACCCCAACGGGGACGTGCAAGTTAGTTCAGGAAAAGTGAAGATATGTTATCTTGACAGTTGTTACTGCCCAGTATGTATAATGAGATTGCTACGGGAGGCTGTGAGCTGTCACCTGTACTTGGTCACTTGGGTGGCAGGGAGCAAATGGTGAAACCGACCTGGAAACGGGTCGGTTTTCTGTTTTGAAAGGAAGTGTTAGCGTTTATCCAATAAGTGGGATAATCCCTAGGCCTGAGGTCGACGGGTGTCATCCCTACCGAATGGTCTGGCAACGGTAGGTTAAAGCACAGACAAGCAATCAATAAAGGAGGAATACAGGAATGATGAGATTACTGAAGTTAACAGTAGCCCTGGGATTGGTGGTCGCAGTTCTCATACCTGCCGGTGTGGCCCTCTCAGTGGTTCTAGCGGATGTCGACATCAAGCCTATGTCCTGCTCCAACCCTCTCAACGTAAACAGTAAAGGTGTTCTGCCAGTGGCTATCCTCGGAGGCGAGCTCTGGGATGTAACTGTGGTTGACCCGGCAACTGTTGAACTTGAAGGTGTCGCCCCGTTAGGCTGGGCGCTGGAAGATGTGGCTGGACCTGGGTGTTCGGGACCCGACGGATACCTAGACCTCACTCTTAAATTCGAAACACAAGAGATTGTAGAAGAGCTGGGCGCTGTCAACGATGGGGATGTAGTGTTTCTGTACCTGACAGGCAACCTGTTCGGCGGAGCCCCGATGGGGGGGGCCGACGAGGTTTGGATAATCAAGAAGACATAGTGGTCTTCATAGTTGTGGATCATCGTGGCGTTCGGCAGGGGAGTCTCTTCGGGGACTCCCTTCGTCTTCATATTCTGTAGATAGCCGCATTTCTCCAAGAGAGCCCAGCTTCAGTTGGCTAAGTAATCCTCAAACTTCACGCAACTAGGCTGATTTCATATCAGGTCTAGTTAGATATTCTCGTGGCTCTCCCTGACATAATCACTATTTCGAATTTTGGAGTCAGCGTTATCTGTGCGATTTTTGCTGTTATGCACCTTTGTCGTTTTTATTGCTATGGTATTTTCTATCCTTGATGTGCTGCCTCTATTTTTGTCCTGCTCTCTTGTGACAGATTCTATGTCGGGTTCCTTGGGGATACAACCTAATTACTGGAGAGTGAATGAATAGGCGCCGCTCTACATTGAACTCTCCAGGCGATAACGCTATGAAGCGGACTTCAGACGAGTGTAACAATTCCACTCTTTCTTCGTTATAGATGTCAAAGGTAATGGCCAATAAATCAAATTAAGGAGGATCACTTTGAGAAGAATTCTTGGGATGTTAGGATTGGCCCTGGTGTTGGCTGCCCTCTTGTTGGTCTTCGTTACAGGCGGCCTTCTAGCAGCAGGTGATAGCGCTGAAGCTGCACAGAACCACTATGAGGAGTGTCCCTGTGATGAGCCCTATGGTGATTGTATCCCTAATCTATGGGGTGAACCTGGACCACATGGACAGCCGAACGGCGTTTAGGCAGACTAAAAGTCTATAACGATCAGGAAGAAAGGTAGTAAAGCCAGACATAGTCCGCGTATAGTGGGTGATTGACACAAAGGCCATTACCCTAGCCCTAGAGATCCCACATATTGTCCGGATGAACAGAAAGAGGAGGTCACACGATCTCCTCTTTCCTCTCATTTTAGAACCCGCCGGCAACCGAATTTTGCAGTCGGCGTTATCTCAGCGTTCTCTGCCATTATCGGTTGTTGACGATTTTACTGCTATGGTATTCTCATTCCTGTCTAATCTCCGTGCAGTGTTCGATTTGAGCTTTGTTCAAGGCCTAAGTCGAGATACTCAATCGGATGCATTCCAAGGGAGTGTCTAGACGGTTGCCACAATCGTGCCAGAGGCACCTTAGAGGCGATTTCAAGGGCATAGACGGCGCAGGAAATATTTTCCCCCTCCTGTCTGTAAAGATGCGGGGCGTCGTCAAACGTTGGCGATTTCGAACAGCGTTCCAATATGGTTGGGATTTGATGCCTGCCATCATGATACTGGATGCAGGTAGCGGTGGGGATTCATAACGTTTGCCCTATCTCTAGACTCTCCAATTCGACTACGTCATAATTGGTTTCGTTATGAGCGTAAGAACATAGCCAATGACAAAGCAAACTGGAAAGGTGATAATCCAAGTCATGAATATTGACCTAGTTGTGCCCCATTTGACTGCAGACAAGCGTCTGGTTGAGCCAACGCCCATTATAGTCGCACTAATGGAATGAGTGGTGCTTAATGGTATGCCAAACGATGAAGCCACCAAAATGGCAATACTAGCTGAAGTCTCCGCCGCAAATCCTTGCACTGGGTCAAGCCTGGTGATACCAAAACCCATCGTTTTGATGATACGCCACCCGCCTGTAGCGGTGCCTATTGCCATGACTGCCCCGCACAGAATAACTACCCACCATGGCACAAAGAAACTGGGTAATATTCCCCCGATATAGAGTGCCATTGTGAAAATACCCATAAACTTCTGTCCATCGTTACTGCCATGACTGAATGCCATGAAAGCTGCGGAGACTATTTGGAGACGACCAAAGGCTGACCTAACCTTTGAGTAAGTAGCTCGGCGGAACAGCCAGTAGATTGACAGCATAACTATGAAACCCAGTGCAAAACCAGCAACTGTGGATATTCCCAGACCAAGAAGAACTTTTCGCCACCCATCCCAAAGCAAAACTGATGTTCCAGCCGTAGCTAGACCGGCTCCTGCCAACCCTGCCACCATTTCATGGGTTTCGCTTGTGGGAATACCAAATCGCCAAGCTACCCAACTCCAGATGATGATGGTTAGAAGTGCTGCTGCAATGGTGTGTAGTCCGATGACCTCAGGCTTGACTATACCGGTGCCGATAGTAGTCGCTACTGCTGTGCCAGTCACCAATACACCAACCAAGTTCAAGGTGCCGGCCATAATAACCGCACGGGTCGGAGATAGGACACGGGTGGAAATGACCGTAGCAATGGCATTTGCCGCATCAGTGACACCATTAGTGAATTCGGCAGCTAACGCCAGGAACAGAACCACAACAAGCGCGATGCTCAAGTTGTGTACTATCATACATGGTTTGAAGCGGAAGAGGAACAGCATTTCTCTATGAGAGTGACTTCTGATGACTGAGCTACTCTCAAACTTCACCGCAATGAGCAGATTTGCCTACGGGGTCTGGCTAAATAACCTCATTGCCCTCTCCAACATAATCACTATTTCGGATTCTGGAGTCAGCGTTGCGTGAGTGACTTCTGCCGTTATCGGCCTTCGTCGTTTTTGTTGCTATGGTATTACCGTTTGTCCCTTGTCGCCATTGGCTCACGTATAAACCGAAGCTAGAATTCTGCTAACAATTTGCTAACAGACTCGGTGAGACTGTTTGTTACCAGTTGGTATTTCACGAACAAATCGAGTTTCGAGCATCTGACAAAAATTGCTGGTTTGAACGTGAAGGGACTCATTGGGATATTCACCCCATAAATGGGGTTCAGGTGGGCGGTGGTCCAAATCCACTCACCCCGGTTCTACTCGGACGCAAAAGGCAAGATTGCGATGCAACTAGATTGTTAGTGTTGCATTATAGTTTGAGATTATATAATCGATGAATGAATAACATTAGGGCAAGTAATAGAATACGGTGTGGCAACCGATGAATAGGTGGGTTTTGCTGGGCATTGTAATATTCTTGTTAGCGGGAATATTCGCCACACCAAAATGGTCTCCGGAACAAGAGCAAGCCATAGAAATTGGCAGAGAATTCTTTGAAGGGGTAGGTCTACAGACGGGGAAAGTTCTTTCTATTGGGGTCATAGACGAGGTGCCTGCGGGGTATTTGTTTTACTGGCACTCAGCAAATGGATTGGAGATACCTGATGTGGCGGAGCCTGAATTGTGCTGGGTGGTTAGGTTCGAACAGGGGTCTAATCCAGGACATTGGTGGGAGGTTTTGATTGATGTGAACGCAGGTGAAGTAGTGGGTGGAATGTCCTGCAGATAGCACCGCGAGACGGTAGTCTAGTATTCGGTTTAGTTTTGCCGAATGGGAATTGAGCCAGTGGTGAAGCTGAGGTATAATGATGTTTCAAGAACGAGGCAAGCGGTCCTTGGCTTCTCTACTGGCTACATGGGGTTCGGATGATTCAGCAGAGTCATGATGGAGAAGTACGTATACCGTGGAACAAAAATCTGGAGGTGAGATATGAGAACAACATTTGGTTCGAGGAGATACCGTTACGTGTTAGGGGTAGGCATCTTTCTGGCTACGGTAGGCTTAATCGTAGGGATGGTAGGGTGTGGTGAGCCTACTACTGGTGTGCAAATACGGGACTGGTATGATTTGGATGACATCAGAGATGACTTGAACGGGAAATTCATTCTGATGAACGACCTCGATTCGACTACTGCCGGTTATACGGAGCTGGCTAGTTCGACTGCTAATGGAGGAAGGGGTTGGTTGCCAATTGGGATTTGGCCCAACGCATTTGTTGGCAGTTTTGACGGTCAGGGGTTTGAGATACGGGACCTGTTTATCGATCGCGAGGGCGAAGATTATGTGGGACTTTTCAGTTTTGCTGGAACAGGAGCGTTCATCGTGGGTGTCGGGTTGGTTGACGCTGATGTGACTGGTGACATGTATGTTGGTGGCCTGGTGGGACATATGCATGATGGCAGTCTCAGTAACTGCTATTCCACCGGTAACGTGGCTGGCGATACACATGTTGGCGGCCTAGCAGGAGAGTGCGGTGGCATTGTGAGCAACACCTATTCGGCTGCTAGCGTGTATGGCGACTTCGAAGTTGGTGGTCTGATAGGACAGAATCATGCCACTCTAGGTAGGTGCTATGCTAGCGGTACCGTGACTGGCCAACAGTATGTTGGCGGTCTGGTGGGTTGGAATCACGATGGAATTATAAGCAACTCCTATTCCAGCGCAAATGTAGCTGGAGATTCGCTTGTTGGTGGTCTGGTGGGACATAATAGGGGCAGCGTCAGTAATTGTCATTCTACAGGTAGTGTGGCCGGTTATGAGAATGTTGGCGGTTTGGCGGGACGGAATTATGAGGGTACTGTAAGCAACTCTTTTTGGGATATTGAGACCAGCGGACAAGATACTTCAGCTGGCGGAACAGGTAACACCACTGCCGAAATGAGGGATGTCAACACTTTCTCAGCAGCCACTTGGAACATCGTCGCAGTTGCTGGTCCCGGCGAGCGCGATCCTGCTTATGTCTGGAACATCGTTGACGATGGTACATATCCATTCCTGAGCTGGCAGCCTTCTGCCTAATACAGTTGGAGCTTATGCGACTGCGGCAGCACCATTATGTGGCTGACTGTCGTATTGAATACGGGTTTGCTTTGTCACCTCGCTACGGAGAACATCGAATTATTATCTTGATATCGTTGCGCTCGGCAGGTCGCTAGTAGCGCATTGACCTCTCCGGTTGATATTTGCTAGGATCTCTCTCGGAAAGAAGGCAAGCGGTCGTTAGCATTCCTACCGGCTACGTGGGGTTCAGACAATAGCAGTGGTTGTATATGGCAAAGTGTGACATTTAGACAACGAAGGTGAGGCATCATGAAGTCTTCTGGTGGAACCACTGGGGCTGCTAGACATCGGCGGGACCCGCATGGTGGATTTGGATCTTTTGTATGAAAAAGGCAATTGTGACTTCGGTTGGGATATTTCTGGTGCCTTTTGGCCTGCTGATTCCGTCTGAAATAGACACATGGAAGGATAAAGTGTGGGCTACGGTTGATATTGCGTTTACAGTATGTTATGCAGCAATTGTATTTGTACCTCTATGCGTTCTGGGTATCTTGTTGTTACTTTCCAATATCAAGATAAAATAGAAGAACAAGGATTTCTGAGTAGGTACGTCTGAGGTTAGCTAATGGCCCGATGGCTAGGATCGGGCCACTGGTCTTTTAATCATCTCCTCGCTAGGTCATGCGCGTTTTGCTGCAAAGTGGGAGGGGCAGGCAACTAGCTTCATTCGATCGTTCGACAGCGGATTTCGCAGTCCTGATAGGATTCCGATACCATCTGAAACAAAGCTGCCAAGCTATCTCTGCCTTTTCCAAGAGCTAGATGGGGCTAAGGTGATGTCTCCACTGGGCAAATTAGCGATGTCTCCTTCCTAGGGGCTTGGCGATATCCACGGTAGGCCAACTGGCGTCGCACTCAACACTTCTGGTTCTAGTATCGGATAATGATCTATATCGTTGCCGCCTTACGTTATGAAGATGCTCTGTATGATTTGAAAGGCAGCCAAATGGAAGAAGTAAATTTGAAGCGAGTAGCGTGAGACATAAATACCGATGGTTCTCAACCAGTTACACTTTACTGTGAAGGTGCGCAGTTGATACTTAAAGAACAAAAGAAGGCTGAGGGCAAAAATCAAAGCAAGTGCAAGAATAACGGTCAGGATTACTTGCGTCGGCATGCCGGGCCATACGAACAGAAACGAATCGAGCTGGAGCAAAAGATAAGCTGCGGTGGAGATGACAAGCCAAGGCTTGCCGAATGGATGGCGCGTGTTGATTAGCCTCGCGCCAATGGCAATGCTCAATCCGAAGCTTCCATATTGAATATACGTGCTTGCTTCTTCGCTTGCCAAGACAAGGACGGCGAGTAGCAGGATAAGGGAACCGGAACGCATCTTGGCGGGATCGAACCGATTCAGTACCGCCTTTATCAAGACGAAATTGATAAGGATATTAAGAGGGAAGATTCTCTCTATAAGGCCTGGATCATCACTGACAAAGAACTTTATCAAGGAGAGGGCTATGCCGAGAGCAAGTATTTGATACTTGAACTTGTAGGAGCCTGAGTAGCCTGCCAAATAGAAAAAGAGCAGTGGTGCCATGCGCCCAATTACTCGCATCCAAATATTGTCATACATGAGGAACAAGCCGACGTTGTCTATAATCATGGTCAAGATAGCCAGAATCTTCACCAGATCATGGCTGTTGATCTGTGAACCATATCTGTATACCCCTCTTGCTGATGCCTGAAGAGGCGGCAGCGTCCGTTCAGAAGCTATACCACGGTCCATATCGTTCAAGCCCGCATTCTTTTCCTTCTATTCAGAATATAGAGAACAACCGCGACAAACGTAATTAGAAAATACACCGCGATAGCCAGAAGTACGGTCTGAGTAATCTTGGGTTCTCCAGCGTAATCCACGATTAGTATCCCGTCAAGGTGATCGATTGCGTGCTGTATAATCCTGGCGTTAGCACCCGTCTCTTGCAGAGTCACCTCCTCACCTTCCGAGGTCAGAAACCTTACCAGAATCCGCTCGCTGCGAGACACTTCTATCTTAAGACTATTAGAAACGCTAAGACACCCTTCGATCTGCGTTGAGCTTCCGTCCTGCTCAATAATAGAAGGGTTAATCATTACTAGACCCCCGGTATCAGACGCAGCCCTGTTCAATCTGACTACTACCATCCTCTTGAAAACGCCAACTTGAGGCGCTGACAATGCTTCCCCAGCCACCCTCTGCATCGTGTTCTCCATTTGCAGAGCTAGCTGCACCTCTTCCTCGCCAATACTTCCAACTGGCTCCGCAACCTCACGCACCATATTGTTCGGGTACATTAATATGCCGAGGCCCTCTTCTTCGTGCTGCGAGAGCCTATCCGCCACCGTCGGAATCGTTAAGAACGATAATGCACCAACAGCGAAGCACAACAGAAGGATACCTAAAGCAAGAATGCCAGTTGTTCTAACCTCATGCTGTACGGTGTTGGTTGTGGGCTTCACCTGCTTGAGGTTACTATCCTTTTCTCCGGGCATGATGAACGTTGTCCAACGCTAGCATTGAGAGATGTTGGATTTTCTGGGGTATCTACGAGTGCAATTCCTAGCGCCGCAGCTACTATACACCAAAATCATCACTCCCCTCAATCTATCTTTGTCTCCACTTCAGATTATTGGTTTGAAGACAGCCAATACCCACGATTGACGAGTACAGGAAGCGGTGAGATAGGCTATTTGCCTTGAAGATAGGTGTACGACATCTAAGTGAATCAAGCGTGAGATTTCATAATGATGGAGATACGACGTTAGAGGAAAGGAGGCAGGCGGGCACTACCTTTCTCACTAGCTACATACGCTACTAGGCGACAAGTCCCGCTGCTTTCAAAATGTCCGGGACTACTTCCTCCTTGCCTATAGCCATGACATGGATTCCATGGCACATAGATTCTTTTTTTATGGTGGCAATCATTCTGCCGGCGATTTCGATGCCCTTATTGATTGCCTCGCCTTTTGGGGCAGCCGCCAGTTCATCAATCAAGTTCTGGGGCACGAAGACGCCCGGGACGTTATCGGTCATATACTTCGCCATCTTGGCTGACACCAGCAGAATAATGCCCGCTAATATCTTGACCGGAAACTGACGGGCATAT
>JAOUDT010000179.1 GCA_029859145.1 Dehalococcoidia bacterium | reverse complement strand
AGCCGGAATAGCTGTGATGGCGGTTTCCGTAGTGGTCAGTATCTTCCTATCTCGTCATCTATTGAGAGTTGCCCGACGCACTGGCTCGGTAGCCCTGGAGGCTAACGCACGCAATATTGCCACCGATGTCTACTCCACTTCAGCGGTACTGGCGGGGCTGGCAATACTGCGATTCACAGGGATGAATATTATCGATCCTATCCTCGCTCTCGGAGTCGCCGTTTACATCCTGAAAGTAGCCGTTGATACTATCCGTAGGCCGATATCTGGACTGCTTGATGAAAAGTTGCCTCCTTCACAACAGGCAGTTATCGAAGACTGTTTAGGGAAACATAGCCGCGAGGTGTCCGGCTTCCACGCACTACGGACTCGCCGGGCTGGAAGCCAGAACTACATAGACCTTCATCTGGTAATGGCCGGCGACATTAGTCTAGAGCAGGCTCATCAGATATGCGACAGCATTGAGGTGGAAATAACAGCTGTGCTCCGCGAAGCCAGCGTAGTCATTCATGCTGAGCCGTGCGACAACGAATGTGAACAGTGCGCTGCAATCTGCTCAAAACGCCGAACCGGCTAGAAAGAGTGAGCTCCTGGCTATTTCAAGTTTAGGGGAAACCAAGGGTCAAGGTCCTGAACATCCTAGCTGCTGCAGTAGCCACCCACCGCCGTAGACTATGGCGAAGCCAACTGCCAGGCAAATCAAGACTATGATTGGACCTCTGAGAAGAAGTTTCTTTATCATGACAATCACCAGACTTTAGCTTGACTGCTTGTGGGATTTCGCGGTTCTGGCTCTCTTGGATACGGCGTCCTTGTATACCTTGGCGAGGCTTTTGCCATGCTGCAGCATCTTTGTCTTTTCCTTGGCTTGCCGTCTTTCTCTTCGTTCTTGCCTGGTTTCCTTGGCAAGCTGGTTCCGGTCTGAAAGACGCTCATTTACCACTTAATTTCGTATGAGCCGAGGATGAAATCGAGGTCTCTTTGAAAAGCGGAGAGTCTTTCTTGGGGGAAGACGGTCTCATCTATGTCAAGCAGCATTTTTGTCTCGTCTTGCGGGGAGCCCAGTATATGTACGCCGCCGAATTCCTTCTCTTGCTCAGTCTGCGTTTTTAATGCCAATGTGGTACGCGATTGAGTATCGCCACTCGGAAGAGCATATGTTTGCGACTCAGTCTCCACAACCACAACCCCATGTTTCTGCAACAGGCCTCGTACCTCGTCACAAAGCATCCCAGGACTTAATCCCCGATAGGTCTTCTTGAGCTGGATTGTCATTTTGTTCTCCTGGCGAATATTATAGCACTTTCGCTTCTTCGTTTCACCGTTCATATGGTATAATTGGAAGCTGGAATGAAAAAAGAGCTAATGCAGATCTTGGCCTGTCCAGTATGTAAAGGGGATTTGGAACTCAGGGCGGATGAGGAAAAAGGGGAAGAAATAGTCACGGGTTCTCTCTATTGTTCTAAGTGCAACTATTCCTACCCGATTACAGAAACCATTCCCAATTTGTTACCGCCGGAACAGCAAGCCTAAATCAAAACCCTTCCGCGAGAATTCTGCTTTCCCCATGGTACCTTGGTCAAATCTATTCACGTACGAATCAGGTTCGTCAAGGGGCATACGCTACGCCTGCCGTGGGCGATTCCCAGACTTCTACACTTACCAGCTTCACGGGAGACTTGGAAAAGTGGGGCTGGAGCCCATCATAGATAATGGCAGCAATGTTCTCGCTGGAGGGTCCAATCTCATTAAGAGGGACCACATCATTCAGGCAAGTATGGTCGAATCGAGCCAGGATTTCTCTGAGGTGCTGCTTTAGCTGTGCGAAATCGTAAGCCAGGCCGGTCTCATCAAGCTTACCGGCTTCAAGACGAGCTACTACCTTGAAACGGTGACCATGTAGCTTCTCACACTTACCGTGATAGTCTGGGAGATAATGGGCCGCATCAAAATGCTCTTCTACAAATAGCTGATACATCAGATCCTCCTTTATACTTGCGCAACCCCTTTTGCCCTTTAACGTCCCTGGCCAATTGAGCAATGCTTTTGCCCAGCTTGGGATGAACCAAGTCCGGGGCGATTTCCGCCAACGGTATAAGGACAAAGGCCCGGTCCTGCAAGCGGGGGTGCGGGATAGTCAAATCCTGAGTGCTCATAGTCCTGTCGTCATAGAGAAGAACATCTATATCTATGATGCGGGGCGCATTGGGAAAGCTGGGAACTCTGCCCATTCTGACTTCAATGCCTTTGGCAAGATATAGAAGCTCATCAGGTGGCAAATCGGTAGTGATGCGGCAGACCAGGTTGAGAAACAATGGCTGCTCCTTATAGCCTACTGGCTCGGTTTCGTAAACGGATGATACTTTCTCAAGATTTACTTTTGCACAAAGCAATGTCAGAGCCTGGCAAAGGTTTTCTTCTCGCTCTCCCGTGTTTGAACCCAGACCAAGATAGGAAATTGCCAATTTGATTACACGCCTCTGACAATGGCATCGCTCATCTTACTCACGCGTGCCATCTCCTTGACATCATGTACCCGGACAATATCGGCGCCCTTGGCGATGCCGATGGCCACGGTGGCCGCCGTTCCTTCCAGTCGCTGGTCGGCGGGTGGAACGAATGCCACCTTGTTCGCCCTTTGTTCAGGAGCCAAATCGAGTACCCAGCCTATAAAGGACTTGCGTGAGCTACCCAGAAGGATAGGCCTGCCCAGTATTCTGAGTTCCTCCAGGCGTTGCAGAACCTCCATATTTTGCTCCTGTCTTTTGCCGAAACCTATGCCCGGGTCGATGATGATATTCTCCCAGGGCATTCCGGCGCTTAGCGCCTGCTTGATGGCTCTTTTCAAATCGGAGATAACGGTAGGCATGATGTCTTGGCACGGAGAGTCCCGCTGATTGCTCATCAAAACAATTGGCACACCTTTTTTAGCCGCCAAATCAGCCAGCGCAGGCTCTTTCTGCAATCCCAAGATG
>JAOUDT010000178.1 GCA_029859145.1 Dehalococcoidia bacterium | reverse complement strand
CCGTCAAGCGCTTTTTGCTTCAACTCCAAACCTTTTCTAGCCTCAGCCTTGGCTCTTAAATCAGCAGCCACCTTCTCTTTCATGCCCTCCAATCCATCATGGCCGGCACTTTTAGCCAATTCATCGTTAAGTTCCGGCAACTGTTTCTCCTTGATTTCAGTAACAGTCACTCTGAAACTGCCTTGCTTGCCGCGCATTTCCTTAATCATATAATCATCCGGAGTGGTCAAATTGAAGGCCTTTTCCTTGTTTTTTTCAGCGCCCTGCAGGCAAGAGGCAAATCCCGGCACGGGCGAACGCGAATCCTTATCCATTTCGTATAATATGTCCTTGTGATCCAACCAGGGTTTCCCTTCAACATTGGCCTGGACATTCATGGTAACTAGGTCACCTAGCCGGGCCGGGCGGTCTGCAGGCACCCATGCTCCTTGTTCTTTTCGAAACTCTTCCATAGCAGCGGCCACTTCTTTGTCGCCAATTTCTATTTGCGGGCCAGCATCCAGCCTTATACCATGATAGTCGCCAAGCTTGACTTCCGGCTTCAGAGGCACTATGGCTTTGAAAATCAAAGGCTCCGTCTGAGCAATCTCTAGTTCCGGTTCGGCAATCGGTTGCAGGTCCTGAGATTCTATAGCCTGCCTGTAAAGTTGAGGTACAAGATGCTCATATGCTTCCTCCAACAGACCCCTCTTCCCTATGTGCTGCTCCAAAACGGCTCTAGGGGCCTTGCCTTTGCGGAAACCAGGTACGGACACCTCCTTGACCAGGTGACGATAAGCTTCATCCAGCGACTTATCTAACTCACCAGCTTCAGCCTCTATAGTGAGAGCTATCCGGCAGTTCTCTAAATTCTCCCTGCTTACTTTCATGGTTGATTCCTTGTTACTCCGAACGGAGTACCTCCCGCTTTAGCTTGAGGTTGAGCTCATCGAGTTGATGCTTGTCAACATAGGAAGGGCTATCCAGCATCACATCAACGGCATTCTGATTCTTCGGGAAGGCGATAACCTCCCTTATGCTCCGTTCCCTGGCCAGCAACATCACTAAACGGTCCAGACCTATCGCTATGCCGCCATGTGGCGGTGCTCCATATTCCAGTGCTTCTAGGAAACCTCCAAACCGGCTCCCTGTTTCTTCCTTGCTGTAACCAAGGAGACTGAATACCCTTTCCTGAAGTTGACGATTATGGATTCTGATGCTGCCGCTGCCCAGTTCGCAGCCATTGCACACTATATCATAATGCTGACCCCGGACCTTGGCCGGTTCGTTATCAAGAAGTGCCACATCTTCCCAGCGCGGAGCGGTAAACGGATGGTGCATGGGTTCCCAGCGATTCTCAGCCTCGTTCCACTCCAAAAAAGGAAAATCAACTACGAAGGTAAAAGCCAGCAGGTTGGCATCAGCTAGATTGAGTCGTTGTGCCATCTGGCGGCGTAGCTCATCCAGTGTCTTGTTGACTACAGCCATCTTGTCGGCCACCATCAGCAAAAGGTCACCAGGCTTTGCCCCAAATCTATGGGCTATCTTCTCCAACTGGCCAGGAGTCAGGTATTTAGCAGCCGCCGATTTTACCTCATCCAGAGTCACCGCCCCTCCAGTAAAAGCCATCGTTACCAAACCCTGGGCACCACACCCCTTCGCCAGATCGATCAGTTCATCAAGTTGATGTCGAGTATATTGTCCACAACCGGGGACGCAGATTCCCTTCACGTTACCATTCTTATCCAGGGCTGAGCGGAAAACCTGGAAGTCGGTGCTCGCGGCGATATCAGATATATCCTTGATCTCCAGGCCAAACCTGATGTCCGGCTTGTCTGTACCGAATCTTTCCATCGTTTCTTTATAGGAAAGGCGTGGAAAAGGCTCCACCGATCGCATATCAGGTTTGACGGTCTTGGCAAGTGACGTGAAAAGTTCCTCCATGAGTCGCAATATATCTGGCGCCTCAACAAAGCTCATCTCCAGGTCAAGTTGGGTGAACTCAGGCTGCCGGTCTGCTCGGAGGTCCTCATCTCTGAAGCAACGGGCTATCTGAAAGTATTTGTCAAACCCGGCCACCATGAGCAGCTGTTTAAGTTGCTGCGGGGATTGAGGCAGAGCATAGAACTTGCCAGGATTGATACGGCTGGGCACAAGGTAGTCGCGGGCTCCCTCCGGCGTGCTCTTTATCAAGATGGGTGTCTCAATTTCGGCAAATCCCTCGGCATCCAGGAAATCTCTTATGAACTTAATCGTCTTATGCCGCAAGAGAAGATTGTCCTTCAGCCTCGGTCGTCTCAGGTACAGGTAACGATTCTTGAGGCACAGCGATTCTTCAATTTCCTCATCTTCACTTATATAGAATGGCGGCGTTTTCGACGGGTTAAGGATGACCGACTCCTTGGCTATGACTTCAATATCTCCGCTGGCCAGTTTAGGGTTCCCCGTCCCTTTAGGGCGGATGGCAACTTCTCCGGTGACCTGTACCACATATTCATTACGTAGCGAGCCAGCTACTTCGTATGCCTCTCGAGATATCCGCGGATTGAACACGACCTGAACGATGCCTTCCCGGTCACGCAGGTCAATAAATACCTTTCCGCCATGATCACGGCGGCGGTGCACCCAGCCAGCCAAAGTGACTTTCTGTCCAGCATGCTTTTCCCTCAGTTCCCCGCAGTTGTGGTTTTTGAGCAAAGATGGTCTCCTATTCCAGGCTGGTCATTATAGCTTATAAAAGGCAGGCTTTCAATCGAAGAAAAGAGTCACAGCTCCACCAACTCCCGAAGAACTGCCAAGACATCTTCCCGAGCTACATCACTCCGAATCACCGCTTTGCCAATATCCTCCAGCAGCACCCAGCGAATTGCCTTTCCTCTCATCTTTTTGTCCAGTTCCATGGCTTTGATTATTCGAGCGGCAGTCAACTTCAGATTGCCTCGCTTCTTGCCACGCGTTTGGCTGGCAGCTTCAGCTCCTAGCGATGTGGGCAAGCCAAATTTCTGTAATAAGGCCTCCTGGCGTTCCACTACGCCTGAAGACA
>JAOUDT010000177.1 GCA_029859145.1 Dehalococcoidia bacterium | reverse complement strand
GACGGCGGTCTTCAGCAATGTCTATAGCATCAGCACTCGAGCCAAGTATGGGTAAATTGTTGCGAGCTAAGACGCCAACCAGATTAATAGGTGTTTGTCCACCGAGCTGGACGATGGAGGCTGGAGCAGAACCGTTGCCACTCTCATTCTCAAGTACATTTCGGATGCTTTCCTCGTCCAATGGTTCGAAATAGAGGCGAGTACTGGTGTCAAAATCGGTGGATACCGTCTCAGGATTGGAATTGACCAGAATGCTCTTCATGCCTATCTCTTGAAGCGCCCAGGCTGAGTGAACGCAGCAATAATCAAACTCGATTCCCTGCCCGATGCGTATGGGTCCACTGCTGATAACCACAGCTTTCTTCTCTGCCAGAGGCTCGGCTTCATTCTCTTTTTCATAAGTGCTGTAAAAATAGGGGGTCTCGGCATCGAATTCAGCGGCGCAGGTATCCACCATCTTGTATACCGGGCGTATTTGCCATCTTTGGCGAGCCTGTCTTACCTGCTCCGGCAGCCTATCGGCCAAGGTGCCTACCTGCTCGTCGGAAAAGCCCAGTCTCTTCGCCGCCCATAGAAACTCGGGTGTCAACGGTTCGGAGAGAAGCTTCCTCTCCATGTCCACAATATTCTGGAACTTATACATGAACCATGGGTCTATGCCGGTGAGTTGGCAAAGCTCTTCGGGCGTGGCTTCCCTTCTTAGCGCCGCCATAATCGCCCATAGCCTTAAGTCGTTGGGGTGAAGTGGGTATGAACTAAGCCCCTCCCCTTTACTCCACGTGGGGTCCTCCCAGAGCAGGGTGCGTTTGCCGAATTCCAGGGAGCGCACGGCCTTTTGTAGAGCGGCCTCAAAACACCGGGCAATGGCCATTACCTCGCCGGTGGCTTTCATCTGGCTGCCAAGTTCTCGGTCACCCAGAGCAAATTTATCGAAGGGCCATCTCGGAATCTTGACTACGCAGTAATCCACGGCTGGCTCGAAGGAAGCCAGTGTTTTGCCTGTGACCCTGTTGGGGATCTCATCCAGCCGCCTGCCTATGGCTATTTTGGCAGCCACCCGGGCAATGGGATAGCCAGTGGCTTTACTGGCTAGAGCCGAACTACGGCTGACACGCGGGTTGACTTCAATTACATGGTATTCGCTTCTGGTGACTCCCTTTTGGTCAGGAGCCCATTTTTCCGCAACTACGGGATGCGGGGTGAGGGCAAACTGTATATTGCAGCCGCCCTCAATTTTTAACGCTCTTATAATTCTAAGGCTGGCTGACCTGAGCATCTGGTATTCTTTGTCGTTGAGAGTCTGGCTGGGAGCCACCACGATGCTGTCGCCGGTATGTATACCCATAGGGTCGATGTTCTCCATGATGCAGACAGCGATGCAGTTGTCGGCGGCATCGCGCATGACTTCAAATTCAATTTCCTTCCAACCTAGAACACATTGCTCCACCAGGACCTCGTGGCTCATGCTGGAATAAAGGCCACTGGTCACAATTTGTTCCAGTTCTTTCGTAGTGTGGGCAATGCCGCCGCCAGTGCCTCCCAGGGTGTAGGAAGGGCGGACGATGAGAGGCAAGCCAATTGACTCGATCAACTCTAGGGCCTGCTTCGCCGACTTCACCGTTTTGCTTGCGGGCACAGGCTCGCCAATATCAAGAAGAAGCTGCTTGAACAAAGACCTTTCCTCGGCCTTCTTTATCGTTTCTACAGGTGTGCCCAGAGACCGTACATTGTACTTGTCAAGTATGCCAGCGTCGGCTAACTCCACCGCCAGATTGAGCCCTGTTTGTCCGCCCAGGGTAGGCAATAGCCCGTCGGGGCGCTCCCTCTCGATTATCCGAGCTATGACTTCTACGGTGAGCGGCTCAATGTAGACGATATCGGCGATGCCCTCGTCGGTCATTATTGTGGCCGGGTTTGAGTTCACCAGGACCGTGGTCACGCATTCTTCTCTCAATGCACGGCACGCCTGAGTGCCGGAATAATCGAACTCCGCCGCCTGCCCGATGATTATCGGGCCAGACCCAATCACCAAGACTTTAGACAACTTGGACATAGCCTCTTTCTTCTCTTCTAACTTCGCAGCATCTCCAGAAATCGCTCAAATAGGTACACGTTGTCCAGCGGGCCGGGAGCAGCCTCGGAGTGATACTGGATAGATATGATAGGCAAATCGTGGTGGCGGAGCCCCTCCACCGTGCCGTCGTTCAAGTTTATGTGGCTAACTTCAAGTCCCCCTTTGAAGGTGTCGGCATCCAGGGCATAGCCATGGTTTTGGGCGGTGATATAGCACCGGCCGGTAGCTAAATCCCGCACAGGATGGTTGCCACCACGGTGCCCAAACTTCAACTTGAAGGTCTTGGCTCCCAGGGCTTTGCCTACGAGCTGATGCCCCAGGCATATGCCCATTAGTGGCTTCTTACCTATGAGGTCTCCTACCGTCTCCGCTAAGCCACCAAGGAGAGCAGGATTGCTCGGGCCAGGTGACAAGACAACGCCATCGGGATTCAGGGCTAAGACATCTTTGGCTGAAGTAGCGCAAGGCATAGCAGTTGCCCGGCAGCCGAGCTCGCTCAAGACGCGAAGTATGTTGTACTTCAGGCCCAAATCGACAACCACAATATTGAGATTGCTTCGTTGCGCTCGCAATGACGGCGGCCGGTCATCGCTCTTGCTGGACTGCCACTCATATGGCTTCTCGGTGCTGACCTGACGAACAAAATCAGTATCATCATATCTGGGCACACTCTTTAGCTCTTCTAATGCTTCCTCAGCGGTCATTTCCGAAGTGACCACTCCCATCATGGCTCCTTCCAGGCGTAAGTGCCGAGTCAAGGCACGGGTATCTATGCCGCTGATGCCAGGAACGCCGTAGGCCAGCAGAAACTCGTGCAAGGTCCGCGTGCTTTGCCAGTGACTGGGGCGGAGGCAGTATTCCCCAACAGCCAAGCCCCTGATCTGAATTTGCCTGGATTCAAAATCGGATTCGTTGATGCCATAGTTGCCAATCAGAGGATAAGTAGGGACCAGGATTTGGCCAGCG
>JAOUDT010000176.1 GCA_029859145.1 Dehalococcoidia bacterium | reverse complement strand
AGGAGGTCTATCTCCCAGAAACGGCTCCGCCTGATCGTGCTGGTCTGAGTGGTATCTGCCATCTGTCGATCTTTCGGGCACGATTCTATCATATTCCCGTCATTATTGTCTCTCTCCCCTGGAAAACGGAGTTTTTCAGGGGTAGATAGTATAATAAGATTGTGGCAAAGGAAGGGAAACCACTGTTGCTGCTTTTCGACGGCAATGCTCTGGTGCACCGTGCCTTTCACGCCCTGCCCCCGCTAACCCAACGCAAGACGGGAGAGCTGGTGAATGCCGTCTTCGGCTTTGCCAGTACCCTGCTCAAGGTATTTGCTGATTTCAAGCCCACTCACTGGGCGATCGCCTTTGACCGTCCCACTCCGACCTTCAGACATGAAATGTTCGAGGAATACAAAGCGCAGCGCCCGGCCACGCCCGAGGAACTGAAAAGCCAGATAAAAAAGGTGCACCAGCTGGTGGAAGCCTTCCATATCCCCGTCTTTGAAATCGACGGCTTCGAAGCGGACGACGTGCTGGGCACATTGAGCAGGCAGGCTGATGAGCAGGGCGTTGAGACCATCATCGTTACTGGGGACAATGATATGCTGCAGGCCGTCTTGCCTCGGGTGAAAGCCCTGGCCCCCAGGCGGAGCTTCACAGACACCATCCTTTACGACGAAGAAGCGGTGCAGCAGAAATATGGCATCAAGCCGGAACAACTCGCCGACCTCAAGGCGCTGGCTGGCGATGTCTCCGACAATATACCTGGTGTGCCCGGCGTCGGCGAGAAAACAGCCACCAAATTGCTTCAACAATACGACAGCCTCGAGGGAATCTATGACCATATTGATAGGATAACGCCCATCAGGTTGCAGGACGCGCTGCGAGAACATCGCGCTCAGGCCTTCCAGAGCAAAGAGCTGTCCACAATAGTCAAAGATGTACCTATCAAGCTGGACCTGAAAACCTGCCAGGTGAGCCACTACGACCGGAACGAGGTGGCCAGGCTCTTCCAGGAGCTTGAGTTTATCAACCTGCTTCCCAGACTGCCGCAGATGAAAGCCGAGAGTTCTCAGCCTTCGGCTGTCAAGTCGTGCATAGTAGCCAGTGCGACAATCTTGGAAGAGTTCCTAGGCGAGCTGGATAAAGTTCATGACCTCGCCATAGAAGTCGAGACTACCGGCGAAAAGCCCCTGATGGCCGATTTGATAGGCATGGCCATATCGCCAAGCAAAGGAAGGGCGTTCTATATACCTCTAGGACACCAGGGCCTGAACCAGCCGCCGCAGCTGCCGCTGGCACAGGTCATAGCCGGGCTCAAGCCAGTTTTGGAGAACGCCGGCGTGGGAAAGGTTGCCTATGACGGCAAGCATGTTGTGGAGATACTGGCTGGCTGTGGGGTGAAGCCGGAAAATTTGAATTTCGACCCCATGCTCGCCGCCTATCTTCTCGGTGAAAAAAATCTGGGGCTCAAAGCTCTGGCGTTTAATAAACTGGGCGTCGAGATTGCGACCCCCGCTGAATTGGCAGGCACGGGAAAGAAACAGAGCTCCCTGGCCCTGCTGGAGGCAAGCCGGGTTGCCGACCGTGCCTGCGCCAGCGTGGACGTAATCTGGAGCTTAAAGGAGAGTCTGGCAGCCGAGCTACGGCAGCAGGGCTTGTGGCGGCTTTTTGCCGAGGTGGAGATGGCCTTGATTCCGGTCCTCGTAGCCATGGAGACAAACGGCATTCTTCTGGATACCGGCCTGCTCCGCGAGATGTCTCTGGAAATGGGTAAGGAACTGCTAAAGCTGGAGAAGGAAATCTACGGCAGCGTCGGGCACCAGTTCAATATCAACTCGCCCCAGCAATTGGGCAAAGTGCTTTTTGAGGACCTCCGGCTGCCCCAGTCCCGCAGAACGAAGACGGGTTATTCCACCGAAGCCTCGGTTATGGAGGCGTTGAGAGGCGTTCATCCCGTAATCGAACTCATACTCCAATACCGCCAGCTCAGCAAGCTCAAGTCGACCTATGTGGACGCCCTGCCTGCGCTTATCAACCGTAAGACGGGGAGAGTGCATACCAATTTTAATCAGACAGGCACGACTACCGGTCGGCTCTCCTCCAGCGACCCCAATCTTCAGAACATACCTATAAGGACTGAGTTGGGCAATAAGATAAGGAAAGCCATCATAGCTTCGCCTGGGGCATACCTCCTAAGCGCTGATTATTCCCAGATCGATCTAAGAGTCCTGGCCCACCTTTCTCAAGACCCCGGCCTCATCGCTGCCTTTGCCGAGGACGAGGACATCCACGCCACGACCGCCTCTAAAATCTTCAACATCCCCAGAGATGCGGTAAGCGCCGAGATGCGGCGGAACGCCAAGACCGTCAATTTCGGGGTCATCTACGGCATGAGCGATTATGGTCTGGAGCAGGCTACCAAGCTCAGCCGGGAGGAAGCCGCTCAGTTCATCGTGCTGTATTTCGAAAAATATCCCAAAGTGAAGGAATACCTGGAAGCCACCAAGGAGCAGGCTCGCAAGCTCGGCTATGTCCAGACGGTGCTGGGGAGGCGGCGGTTTCTGTCCGAAATAAATTCTGCTAACCGGATGGTCAGGGAGGCTGCGGAGCGCATGGCTATAAATGCGCCGGTGCAGGGCAGCTCTGCCGACATCATTAAGATTGCCATGATAAATCTACACCGGGAAATGGAGAAGCGGAATCTGAAGAGCAAGATGCTGTTGCAGATACACGACGAATTGCTCTTCGAGGTGCCTGAGGCAGAAGTAGCACAAATGAAGTCCCTGGTTAGTGAAATCATGCCCCATGCCTTCGAGCTTCGCGTCCCTGTGAAGATAGACATCAAGCTGGGCAAAAACTGGGCCGAGATGGGATAGAGTCGGACCTAGAAGGGCAATACTGGTCGTGAGCCATAAGAGAAGAAAAAGGAGGTGAAGAATGCCAGAAAAGATGATTGCTTTCTGTGGAATCGTGTGTGACGATTGTCGCGCGTTGATTGCCACACAGAGAAACGACGTAGAACTCAGGAAAGAAGTTGCCAAAGCGTGGTCCACAGATAAGGAGAC
>JAOUDT010000175.1 GCA_029859145.1 Dehalococcoidia bacterium | reverse complement strand
CCGGAGGTGGCTAAAGGTAGTGGCACTAAGACTGCCAAGGGTATTCGGTTTCGAGGCGTCGCCACTTCTCACGATGCCTCTCAAGGCACGCAGAGAGGATCTAACACTGTCTTCTGTTTCACCATAGATGGTCTGAACATTTGCCACCTGGGTGATCTGGGGCATATGCTTAGCCCGGGACAGGTCACCGAAATTGGCGCAGTGGATATACTATTTGTTCCTGTGGGGGGCTTCTTTACGATTGATGCCATTGTCGCTAGTCAAGTATGTGACGAATTAAAGCCAAGAGTAGCCATCCCCATGCATTTTAAGACGCCCAAGTGTGCTTATCCTATAGCCGCTGTTGAGGATTTCCTTAAGGGGAAGAAACGCGTAAGAAAGGTAGCAGGGAGTGAAGCGGAATTCGGGTCCGAAAGCCTTCCGACCGACACTGAGATTGTGCTATTGCAGCCAGCTTTGTAATTATTGAGATTTGGTCGTTGATATGAAATCCATGATTGTCAAAGATTCGGATTTTGTGTTTGTCCCACCTCCACAGCTGGCCTGGGCAAGACGGGTTTTGATCAAACCCTGCGCTGGTTATCCCCTGCCATACCCTGTAACTACAAGTCCCCGACTGCTGAATGCCATTATCAGGGGCATTAGAAGAATCAGTAATGCAGACATCCTCATTGCCGATGGCACCCCTACCGGCGAATCGATCTATCCAACATATCAGGCCCTAGGCTACAATTTCCATCACGTGCTTATGCTTGACATCAGGGACTCAATTTTCATAGAGGTTCAGAATCCTTTAACTGAATTCTATGCCGTTGAGAGTTTCTGGGTGCCGAATGTGGTGCTGCGGAGCGATTTCTTAATAAGCGTTACTCCCTTCAAGGTATCTCGCAGCTCTGGGCACTTCAGTGTGGCAAACCTTTTGAGTCTCTTGCCGGTGAGCAAGTACAGAAAGGGCAGGTCGGGTGGCTGGGAAACTCTCTACCAGCTAGGGATTGAGAAAGTCCTCGCTGACCTCTATTTCACTCTGCCTTTTGATTTGGGCATTATCGAAGCCCGTCAGAAATTTCTTTATGCCGACGATCCCCAAAAAGGGGAAGTGGAGGATTATGGGAAAATCTTGACTGGCGAACCCCACGAAATTGACCTTAAGGCTTCTAAAATAGCCGGAGTCGACTGTGAGCACTTAAAACTGATTAACCAAGGCAGAGTCCAACTTGAGGACTGACAAGATTTGAATTTTGAGCTGTCATTTTGATTTCCGGCCTTTGATTCTCTGCTAATATCTTATGCCAAAATTGTCGAACTGCCCTGTATAACCTGACCAATCTATCTCGACTCTCTTTACCCAAGCTCCCGGCGGACCTATCTTGAGTTGCTCCAGCAATCTATCCAACTGCGGCTTCTGTCCTTCAGCTTTGATCTCCACGGCATCGCCGCTGGCAAGGTTGCGAACATAGCCTTTCAAACCCAGATTCCTGGCGATATTCCGAACAAAGTAGCGAAAATAGACACCTTGAACCCGTCCGTAGATGCTAACGGAAAGCCCTGCCATATCAGCCATATACTATCCTGACTTGCTATTTCTATTGTCTGCTGCCGTCCTCATTCTGCCACGAACCTGTCATTCTGACAGAATGGGAAGAAGCTCCGTAGGCTGGATTTTGTCCAGTCGGCTTAGCCCTGCTTTCTGCGCAAAAGACAATGCTTCGTGGAATTCTGCGGATGATATTCGCCGCCCTAGACCTGGAATCTGAGGAGCTTTATGGCAGGGACGGTATTGAGCCATAATATTTACATATGTATTGCGGGAAATTTCCTGGCTGAGAAAATACGCTATCCCTTTTGTTCCTGCCAAACCCTGAGGTAGAACCAGATGCCGAACAAGGAGTCCCCTTTGGGCCACCCCTTCTTCACTTATCTCCAGGTCACCAGTTTGCCGATGCATTTCTTTGACTGCCGCCTTGTTCACCTCAGGATAGCCTCCAATACCCGACAATTGCCTAGCTGTATTATCATCGTCATATTTCATGTCCGGCATATAGATGTCAACAATGCCATCCAGTATCTTCAGAGTCTCCACAGAGTCATAGCCGCCACTGTTGTAGACTAGTGGCAGATTCAAGCCTGACTCCACCGCCAGATGGAGTGCCTCCAGAATCTGAGGGACTACGTGGGTTGGAGACACCAGGTTTATATTGTGGCACCCTTGCGCCTGAATAGCGAGCATTATGTCAGCCAACTCTTCCTTGCTGACCTTCCGACCTTCGCCCAGCTGGCTAATGGAATAGTTCTGACAGAATAGACATTCAAGGTTACAATTGGCGAAGAATATAGTGCCCGAACCGTACCTACCCACCAATGGCGCTTCCTCGCCAAAGTGAGCCCCGTAGCTGGACACTATTGCCTGGCTAGACGTTCGGCACTTACCAATATCGTTGGCTAGTCGATTCGCACCACAACTGCGAGGACACAAGGAGCAACTCTCAAGTAAAGACAAGGCCGTGTCTACTCGTTCCCGCAGCTTGCCGTGCCGGTAGAGCTTCAGGTAGGCTGCCAAACTACTTATTCCTCAAGTTCCTCAGCGGGCTTTCTCTTCTTCCTAATTACCTCCACCTCCACCTGCGGCACGAGTGTCGAAATCGGTTTGCTTTTCTGTTCCCCTTTCTTGGGTTTTTTGGGCTCCCGCCGCCTAAAGTCTCGTCTACCCATGGCTGCACCTCAAGCTTTCCCAAGCCGCTCTTGCTGCTTGGCTTTCGGCGATTTTCTTGCTCCTTCCCATACCTCTACCCAATCCCTCTCCGTCGACCAAGATCTCGGCAGTGAATTGCCTGCTGTGATCCGGACCAGTAGCTTCCACCAAGCGGTAAACTGGCGTTGACCTTTTTTGTCCCTGGATGAACTCTTGCACCAATGCCTTGTAATTTGGGATTGTTCTTCCTGCCTTTATCTTTTGCAGGTCGAGCTTGAGCTGTTTGAGAATGAATCTCCTAGCTTTGACCAGCCCTTGGTCCAGATACAAAGCCCCTACCAGTGCTTCCATAGCATTTGCCAAGTTGCTTGCTTTCGTCCTGCCCCC
>JAOUDT010000174.1 GCA_029859145.1 Dehalococcoidia bacterium | reverse complement strand
AAAGGTATTGACAAAGCTTTGGCCTTATAGTAACAATATAGCAATAGCAGAAACAGAAGGAGGGTACGATGGCAACAGCTTATTGTATGAAGTGCAGGAAAAAGAGGGAGATGAGCAACCCAAGGCGGGTTATGCTCAAGAATCGCAGACCGGCCACCCAAGGTGTCTGTCCGGTGTGCGGGACAAAAGTATTCAGAATAGAGAAACGGTAGTATCTACTGCGGTCATCGGGGTTTGAGGAGCCGGACACTGGCGGCGGCTCTTGTTATGCTTGCATGTAATCGATAGTCGGCGGCCCAGGTGTCCGGGGGCGTTTGCGTGTTGGGATATGCGATGCCCCTATGGGAGCAGTCTCAATAAGCAAATGATAAATGTGATGTTGTCTCTCTGACGCTGTGGGCAGGGTTTGCCATCCTACATTCCTTCTATCTAAAACCCCCTCAAATCTTCCGGGTCTCTAATCGAACAGGTTTGTATTCACCTCATAAAGCCGGGCAAATCAATCTGCTTTGGCCGACAAATATGTAGTCGGGCTTGTCAGTCTCAAATTCTTCGCGATTGTATCACTAACCTTCCTTTCAAGCTTCAGCCTCGAGGACGCATGCTTTTGGCTGTTCTTTTTTGCTATGGTCGGTGTTGGCTTCCAATAACAAAGAGGGACTTTTAATTCAACCTGACTTAGGTTAAACTTTAGCGAATATGACCCAAAAGTACGACGCTCGGCAAATTGAGAAGAGGTGGCAACAGAAGTGGGCGGCTGATCATATCTATAGTGTGCGGAGAGATAATAGCCGCCCAAAGTTTTACGCCCTGACCATGTTTCCGTATACATCAGGAGATCTCCACATCGGCCATTGGTACGCTATGGCACCCTCAGACACCTATGCCAGATTCAAAAGAATGCAGGGCTATAATGTGCTGCACCCCATGGGCTTTGATGCTTTTGGTTTGCCTGCCGAAAACGCAGCCATCAGTCGTGGTATTCACCCCTATGACTGGACGATGAGAAACATAGACAATATGCGTCGCCAGCTCAGGAGCATGGGGGCGATTTATGACTGGAACCGTGAAGTAATCACTTGTTTACCTAGCTACTACAAATGGACGCAGTGGTTTTTCCTCAAATTCTATCACGCTGGTCTCGCCTATCGAGCTAAGGCGCCCGTTAACTGGTGTCCTAAATGTCAGACAGTGCTGGCCAATGAACAAGTGATAGGCGAAGGTGTCTGTGAGAGGTGCGGCACGCCGGTGAGCAAGAAAGAACTGGAACAATGGTTTTTCAGAATTACTGAATACGCGGACGAACTGCTCGACCACGGTAGCCTGGACTGGCCAGAGCGCATCAAGATAATGCAGAAGAACTGGGTGGGTAAGAGCGAGGGCGCAGAAATCTCCTTCCCTCTAGAAGACGAAGGGATAGGGCAAAAAGAGATAAGAGTGTTCACTACTCGGCCGGATACTATTTTTGGAGTGACTTTCTTCCTCCTGGCTCCCGAGCATCCTTTGGTCTCCAAATTGACCAGGCCTGAACGTAAAGCCGAAGTAGACAAGTATATCGCTTGGTGTCGGCGACAGACTGAGTATGAACGACTGGCGGTAGGCAGGGAGAAAACGGGAGCCTTTTTGGGAACATACGTTATCAATCCGGTCAACGAAGAGCGAGTGCCTATCTGGATTGCTGATTATGTATTGCCAACCTATGGCACAGGAGCAGTGATGGCAGTGCCTGCTCATGATGAACGAGACTTGGAGTTTGCCAGAAGGTTTGAGCTACCGGTGCAAACAGTCATTGGCCCCCCGGGCGGGACAGGTGAGCAGTCAAAAGAAGCATACGCTGGGGCGGGCACAATGGTGAATTCTGGGCGGTTCAGCGGTTTGTCTAGTGAAAAGGGATATGAAGCTATCTGTGCTCTATTGGAGGAGAAGGGGTGGGGCAAAAGGACAGTCGTTTATCGCCTCCGTGATTGGCTTATCTCCAGACAGAGGTATTGGGGAGCACCCATCCCCATCATTTATTGTGATAGGTGTGGCACAGTCCCTGTGCCCGAAAAGGACTTGCCTGTGTTACTTCCTCCCGATGCAGAATTCAAACCAACCGGAGAATCTCCCTTAAAGTACTGCCAGTCATTCGTCAATACTGCCTGCCCTAGATGTTCCGAACCAGCACGCAGAGAGACTGACACTATGGACACTTTTATGTGTTCCTCCTGGTATTTCTTGAGGTACACCAGTCCCAAAAGCAGGAGTGCCTCTTTTAATGCCACCAAAGTGAAATATTGGATGCCTGTGGATTTGTATACCGGGGGTGCCGAGCATGCAGTCATGCACCTCTTCTACGCTCGTTTCTTCATAAAAGCACTAAAGGACATGGGACTCGTCGATTTCAACGAGCCGTTTGGGCGCCTATTCAACCAAGGGATCATAGTCTACCGTGGTGATAAGATGAGCAAATCTAGAGGTAACGTAATTGCGCCCGACGAATATGTGGCTAAGTTGGGAGCCGACGCCGTTCGCGGCTACCTCATGTTTGTCGGTCCCTGGGAACTTGGGGGCGAATGGAGTGATAGGGGCATTGTAGGCGTCAGCCGCTGGCTGAACCGAGTGTGGGGCCTACTAACAACAGACTACAGCAGCCATGATGCTGATCCTGAAGCTGAGAAGGAATTACTTCATTTAACCCACAAAACAATCAAAGAGGTGACTGCGGATCTGGAGAGGTTTCGCTTCAATACCATGCTTTCCAGCCTTATGGAATTCAGCAACCACTTGTCTAGGATCAAAGAGCGCGGCGTGGTTTCAGTTGCCCTGTGGCACGAAGCCATTAGTTATTTTCTCCGTCTCTTGGCACCCAGTGCTCCGCATCTTGCCGAGGAGTTATGGAACAGGACAGGGCATCCCTATAGTATCCACAACCAGTCATGGCCCGAGCACGCGGAGGAACTGGCTAGAGAGGAAGAGATTACGTTGGCCATTCAGGTAAACGGCAAACTTCGCGATAGAATACTTGTTTCTGCTTCCGTAAGCGAAGTCGAAGCCAAGGAGTTGGCACTCGGTCGAGAGCGAGTGAAGGCCTATATCGGTGGTAAG
>JAOUDT010000017.1 GCA_029859145.1 Dehalococcoidia bacterium | reverse complement strand
AAAGAGAAAGAGCTGGAGTGGACATTCTTGAGTCCGGCAGCTTTGATCGCCCCCGGAGAGCGGACGGGGCATTACAGGGTCGGCAAAGACCAGCTTCTTAAGAGCAAAGAGGGCGATAGCAGAATCTCCACGCAGGACTATGCCGTTGCCATGCTCGATGAACTGGAAAACCCGCAACATATTCGCGAACGATTCAGTGTCGCCTACTGAAGTGCAGAGGCACCGTGCCAATCAAGGCTACTACATAGGACGCATTATGATCGCGGAATGTTATTCCCCGTGGGATTGGAGGAAAGCGAGCACCATGCTATTGAACAGGTCTGGCTCCTCTTCCATCAGCATGTGCCCGGCTTCGGGGATGGCGTGGAATTCGGCTGACGGGATTTGACCCCGCCATCGGTCTATGTCTATCTGCTTGACCCAGGTGTCGTTTTGGCCCCAGAGAATCAATGTAGGAAATCGGAAATCCGCCAGGGCAAGAGTTATGGTATTCTCAGACGTGTCCCTAGTCATAGCGAGCAGCGATTGTGCCCACTGGCCGTTAACGAGTCGATTGTAGTAACCGTCCATGACCTCTGCCGTCACAATATCCTTCCGATAGTAGGCACTCCTCAGAATCCGACCAACTCGCTCTCTTGTTCCATAGCGGGTGAGCAAAACCTCGCCTGCTCTGCGGATTGGCGGGAAATCTAGCAACGCGGAGGGAAAGATGCCGCCTTTGTCCAGATTGACAGCGCCATCCACGCTGATCAGTCCCAGGATTTTTTCGGGGTACAAATGGGCGAAATGCAGCATAACGCTGGTGCCCATACTGTGCCCCACGAAGTAGGCTTCGTCAACGCCTAGCCTCGCGAGCACCTCGGCCAGCAGCCGGGCCTGCGCCGGGTGCGAATAGTCTGAGGCAAAATCCTTATAGGAAAGGCCGAACCCTTTCAGGTCCAGGCTGACGATCCGGTAGCCCTGACCGGCAAAGAAAGGAGCATTATGGCGCCAGGAGAAGGTCGAACCTCCGAATCCGTGGATGAACACTATGGTTGCCTGCACCGATTCTGGATTCTGTTCCTCGACATAGATTCTTGACCCGTCAATATCGAGAAATCGGCCATGCTCGCTGACAAGCTGGTCCTGGGATATCTGGACCTGAGGCTGGCCGAGGGGTATAAGATAGGGAAGGACGCAGACGACGAGAACAAGCGCCAGTACTATGTAGGACAGTATGCGTAATGCGCGATGTCTGCGCCAGAAGCTTCTCATGACTACATTATACTACCTAAGGAAGCTGATACTGTCCGGTAATCAGGGTTGCCCTCAGGGCGTAACGGACAGCAATTCGATGCGAGAAAGCATTCCCAAAGAGTGATGTACCGGCGATTGGACAGCAGGGAAAACGGATTGTCTCCGTCCAACAACATAGTGTATGATTTCCTCAGCAGTTTCTCTCAGGCCGCTGGTTGCGACCCGAGTTTGTACCATCTTACCAAGTGTAATCTTTAATGTGTAACAGACACACCTTATCCAGGGCCGACAGACGGTTGTTGCTCATCCTGACAACCGTCCTGGTGGTTGCTCTATTGTTGGGCGTTCCGAGAGATCCGCGGAGTTGTGCAGGTGAAACCGAAGAGCTGTATTTCTGTGTACTCCATACCAACGATATGCATTCCGAGGTCATACCGCATTCGCCGGCAGTAGACTACCGTGCCGGAGAAGAAAACCCTGCTATAGGAGGATTTGCCCGGCTGGCTGCTGCTGTGGACGAAATCCGGGAGAATAAGAGAGAGGAAGGTCAACCGGTCCTTCTCTTTGATGCAGGTGATTTCCTGGGGGCCGGGCCTTTCGCCTGGCTGGCCCTAGATGGTTATGCGGCAGAGCTTACCATAATGCAGGAAATGGGATACGATGCTGTGACTATCGGCAACCATGAGTACGATTATCAGGCCGACATCCTGGCGCAATATCTTCTACAGGCCGGATATCCCGAAGCTCACGAAAAAACGCTGGTGCTGGCTTCCAACACGGAGGCGCCGGCAGACCATCCGCTGGCTGCCCAGAATTTGTACAGAAAGACGGCGATGTTTGAACTGGAAAACGGCCTGAGGGTAGGAGTTTTCGGCCTGATAGGTGAAGACGCAATCCTGTCGATGGGTGAAGCCGGGGACATGCAGTTTCTGGACCAGTACGAGACGGCGCGCCAGATGGTGGATGAGCTGAAGGAAGAGGGTGCCGATGTCATCATGGCCCTAAGTCACTCCGGCGTTGATGAGGACAAGGAACTGGCACGAGAAGTGCATGACATCGACATCATCATAGGCGGCCACAGTCATACCGCACTTCATGAGCCGGTCTTAGAGGGCACTACCATCATTGTCCAGGCCGGTTCCCTTGGAATGTACCTGGGGCGACTGGAACTGGGGTACGACTCCAGCACCGGCGAGGTACGCGTGCACAACGAAGAAGACGATCCGTTTCTTATTTCAATTGACAGCAGTTTTGCCTGCGATCCTGAAATCGATGCTCTGGTCCAGCAATATACGCTGAGCTTGAATGACTACATTAAGGAAATGACCGACGGTGAATTCGACAATATCATGAGTACGGTAGCCAGCTCTAACTTTGCCCTATCCAATATGCCGCCTCTTAGTGAAACTGCGCTGGGCAACTTCGTTACGGACGCCATGCGCTTCGTCGCCCAGGAATTTACAGGCAAGAAGGTTGACATAGCAGCTGAAGCCAACGGCAATATCCGGAACAACATCTTTCCTGGTACCGTGGAATACTCTTTAGGAAACATTTCTTTCTACGAGATCGCTGAAGCCGTAGGCGTGGGACGCGGACTCGACGGCCGCCCAGGTTGCCCGGTGGCGTCTGTCTATCTCACCGGCGAAGAAATACGCCGGGTGCTGGAAATAACTGTGCTGTTGCAGGAAATAATGGGAGATTCCTATTTTCTGCATTTCTCCGGCCTACGGTACAGCTACAACCCTGCCAACGCAGTGCTCTTGACCATACCTTTCGTGAACCTACCCATTCCCACGACCCGTGCGGTTACCGGTGTCGAGGTTTACACAGGGGACGGGATTCAACCTGAGAACGGTGAAGAGTACATCTCCTTGAAAGGTGGGGACGAAGAGTTGTACCACCTGGTCACCGACGGCTACCTCCTGCTCTACCTTCCCTTGGTGACAGACATCCTACCTCAGCTGGGGATAGTCC
This sequence comes from Dehalococcoidia bacterium, assembly GCA_029859145.1. Classification (GTDB taxonomy): domain Bacteria; phylum Chloroflexota; class Dehalococcoidia; order GIF9; family AB-539-J10; genus RBG-13-51-36. The sequence continues at coordinate 9,422 of JAOUDT010000017.1, read as the reverse complement.
CCAAGAACGCCGATGGAGAGCCGGTACCGATGGACAGACTAGACCAACTGATAATACGTCATGCCGATGGAAGAGAGCTCAAAGTCTGGGAGGCGGTGGTGATTTATGCCGCAGCCCAACCAGTTGGCACGGGTGGGGTACCGCAGATTCCTGACTATTACGCAGGTGTTGCCGGCCGCGTCACTAGGGTCTGGACCTTCCCTCTGTTAGGGTGGCTTCTTCTGATACTGGCAGCTATTGTGGGCGGCATAATATACCTGGTTCTCCGCAGGAGAAAGCGCAGGATACTCAGGAATACCATGCCAGCTAGGCCTGCTGCAAATTAGGATTGTTTCTCCAGAATAGACCGGGAGCGCTGGCAGCCAAGTATAGTAGAGCCGCAGTTTAGGTGCAAAGAGGACCGGCACTGGGTCTCGGGCTGTGAACGCGTCCATGTTGCGGGATGCGTTCACAATCGAGTTCGTGGTCAGGCAAGTGATTAGCTGTCTCCGGGGACTTGGTAATGAAGTCCGAAAGTGAGATAGGCCCCGGAACATCTGAAATAGAGGGAGGTTGGGACAATGTGCGAATTCTGCCATAAGCACGGAGAAGGCAAGAAATGGTACCTGTACGCGGAGAATTATTCGGCTGATTTGTTAAGCGACCTCAAGCGGCGCAAGTTCATTGCCGATTTCTTTTCCCTCACGGAACAGAGTCCCGGACTTCTTACGAACATCGGGACGCTCCGCATAATGCCGGCCTTTGTCAAAAGCGCAATAATGAGATACAGGGTAGGCAGGTGGAAGGAATCACATTACGGGCAGGTCTTGCCCATTGAGGACGTGGAAAGAGTTTTCGGTCTGGTCAGCAATGTAGTACGGCTTCCCTGCTATTGCCGCCACATTAATCTGGGCACTGAACAGCGGTTCTGCTACGCGGTAAGTCTGGCGCCACAAGAAGGGGAGATGTTCAAGATAATAAAGGAAATTGACATGGACTATCTGACGGGCCCGGACACTTCTGGCCTGGAAGAACTGACGAAAGAAGAAGCCCTGGAGAATTTCAGGCAGTATGAGAAAGAAGGCCTCTGCCATACCATCTGGACGTTCGTGACACCATTCATCGGGGGGATTTGTAACTGTGACCGTTCCGACTGCGGGGCCATGCAGGCTACCGTAACAAACGGCGTTCCCCACATGTTCCGCGCCGAGTACGTGGCTGAGGTCAATCCCGAGCTCTGCAACGGCTGCCGGCAATGTATGCGTGTTTGCCAGTTCGGGGCTATAGGATACAGCGCAGCCAATAAGAAGGTCTTTATTGACCCAATGCGGTGCTACGGCTGCGGCATATGTCGCGCCAGCTGTACCAAGGATGCCATCAACCTTCACGACCGTGCCAGTGTACCCGTGGCGGCTAACCTCTGGTAGTACTTCAAAGATATCAATTAGGTGCGGGCGGGTCGGTCGGCACAGGCTCCGCGATAGGCTCGGTCACCGGGGTCCTCTGCCAGATACCGCTGCGCTTCTGCAGGCGATATTCACGGTAAATCCATAGACCCGCGACAATGGCCCCGCCGACGTCTGAGATAGGAAGAGACAGCCAAACGCCGTTCAGCCCCATGAAGCGCGGAAGAATGAGCACGGCAGGCAGGAGAAGAACCAGCTGGCGCACCAGAGACAGACAAATAGCTGTCCATCCCTTGGATAACCCCTGCAAAGTGATAATAAACATGATAGCCGGACCAATCAGAACCAGGGCGGAGAGAAAAATGCGCATCCCCGGCACGGCGATGGCCAACAACTCGGGGCTACTATTGAAGACGGCGATTACCTGTGGAGCGAAGACCTCCAGCAGCACAGTGACAACAGCCAATACAACTACAGAGGCGAGTGTGCCGTGCCTGACTGCCGCCCACAGACGCGCCCAGAGCCGTGCCCCAAAACAAAAACCGACAATCGGCAAAAGAGCATGGGCAAGGCCGATAATGGGAATAAAGGCAAGGTCGGCAATACGGAATGCGATTCCCACGGCTGCCAGTGCTACCGAACCAAAGCCTGCCATGACTTGATTGAATATGAGAAATACGAAAGATTCCGTAAGGTCCATCAGTGTCTCGGGCAACCCAACACGATAGATCTGAACTATGATGGACAGGTCAGGCTTGAGGTGGTGCAGTCTCAGACGGTAAACGGACTTGTTAGCCACCAAGTAGTAGCAGCCAATTGCAGCAGCGAGTCCACCCGATATTGTCGTGGCAAGGGCAGCCCCACCAATACCCATCTCTGGGAAAGGACCCCAGCCGAAGATCAAGAACGGGTCGAGGACAGCGTTGAATACGGAGCCGATGATCATGAAAATCATCGGTTTGATTACATCCCCGCCTGCATGGAAAATGTTACGGGCCATGAGCCGGAACAGTATGAATGGTATTCCCCAGCCGAAGTAGACCAAGTACTCCGCCGTCAGGCTTATGACCTCAGGCGGCGCCCCGAGTAGAGCAGCCAGCGGCCTGGCAAAGAAGACACTGGGAATGATGAAAATGACCCCGAAGATAGCCGTTAAAGGAAAAACCTGGCCAGCTACTTGGTTAGTTGCTTCAACATTTCTTTCGCCGAAGCGCCGCGATGCTAACGCGTTGGCGCCAATACCGGAGCCGAGACCTATGGCAAATATCACGTAGTAGAACGGAAACGTTATGGTTATGGCGGCAATGGCCTCATAGCCGACTCGACCCAGCCAGAAGGTATCAGCCAGGATGTAGAGAGACATCGCCACCATTGAGACCATGCTGGGCGCACTCAGGCGGGGGAACAGCTTGCTCAGCCGCTCCGTACCGAGACGTGCGGTACTCTCCTGAAGCTCGTCGAGTTTGTCTGGTTTCATCATCCCTAACGCTAACCGCAGCTATGCAGGCCCTGACTATTCGACACGAGAAACTGATGCGTTCGAATGCTAGGCAAAAACACGGGCGCCTCTCAGCGCCCTGCTGTTCTAGCTTATTTTACTCTTGCCACTGGGTTGCTGCAAATCACCAATACACAGCTCGTGTTTGTGGTTGCTCAATTTGTTCGACTAGAGTCGAGAGAGTACGGGCTCTGTCAAATCGTGTTATGGTCAGGGCTCAACCTAGCTTGAAACATAAAGGGAGGAGGGGTATGAAAGTCATCGGATTAACCGGGGGTATGAGCTGGAATTGTGCACGTTAGGCATTATGTCCAGAGAATAGCGCGTTGGTTCCGGGTCAGGGGTCACAGCCAGTTGACACCGCCATATCAGCCATCTAAAGTGTAGGTCAGCTAGTTCGACTGCGTTCACCTAGGATACCCTGGGCACCTATGGAACAAGGATACGTTGCGCTATACCAATCTGGCGAATTGGAGCGTCGTGCAGAAGCACTTGAGGCGCGTCTAATCTCCTGCGACATCTGCCCCAGGGAGTGCCAGGTCAATAGATTACAAAACGAGCTGGGCTATTGTCACTCCGGGCGTCTGCCCATAGTCTCGGCAGTCTGCGCTCACCACGGCGAGGAACCGGCCATTTCAGGAACCAACGGGTCAGGGACCGTTTTCTTCGGTAACTGTAATATGAGATGCGTGTATTGTCAGAACCACCAGATAAGCCAGAATTGGAGGAAGCAGAAGTCGAAGGAAATGGACTGCCGCACATTGGCGGAACGCATGCTCTCCCTCCAGAATGAACTGGGATGCCACAACATCAATTTCGTTTCGCCATCCCATTTCGTGCCCCAGCTCGTTCGGGCAGTTGTGGAAGCGGTGCCCATTGGACTGAGACTGCCGCTGGTCTACAACAGCAGCGGCTATGATTCTGTCGCTTCTCTGAAAGAGCTTGATGGCGTCATAAGTATTTACCTGCCCGATTTGAGGTATGCCTCTGATAAGTGGGCCAGGAAATTCTCACACGCGCCAGACTATATGGCACAGGCTCGCCAGGCTATCAAAGAGATGTACAGACAAGTTGGAGACCTGGTCGTAGATGAATCCGGCGTGGCACAGAAGGGATTGATAGTGCGCCATCTGATCCTGCCCAACGGTCTGGCCGGCAGCGAGGAATCGCTAACCTGGCTTGTCCGGGAGGTTTCTCCCACAGTAACTGTTAGCATGATGTCTCAATACATGCCGATGCACCGGGCGCCGCGCATACCACTGCTTGCGCGGAAGATCACCGTCGAAGAGCACGAAAAGGTCCTCCGGCTGCTGGACGACCTGGGAATAGAAAACGGCTGGTTCCAGGAACTGGGGGCAGCGGAAGAGTATCTCCCTGATTTTGAACGGGAGGGTCACCCTTTCTCCGTGGCGAGTGCCCAGGACACCACAACAAGTAGCCGTGCCACAGATTAGGTATTATGTCCTCCGAATATCGTGCTGGGCAGTGAAAATACCCTGGTCGCCTGTTTGAGTCTTCCCCATCAGCTGTCCTTTGTCAGGCTGAGCCGCTTCCGGTCTATTTCGCCTGACTCGGTTCTGGGCAGGCTGTCAACAAACTTGATTTGCTTGGGCACCTTGTACTCAGATAAGCTCTGGCGGCAGAAGTCGCGTATTTCGTCGGGTGTGGCACTTTGTCCCTCCCTGAGCACTATGAAAACTGTGGGTAGCTGCCCTTTGTAATCATCGAGGACACCGACGCAGGCTGTTTCGGCTACCGCATGATGTTTCAGGAGAACTTCTTCAACTGCTGCAGGAAGAATCTTGACTCCGCCCGAGGGCACTATAATAGATGATGTCTTTTCTATGAATTCCAGGTAGCCATCTTCACCCAACTTGACTAGGTCGCCGGTACGAAACCAGCCATCTTTGAGGACCTGGGCTGTGAGTTGAGGCGCTTTATAATATTCCCTCATCATCCAGGGGGCTCGGGCAACAGCTTCCCCTATGCTGCCTCGGGGCACCTCCTTGCCGTTCTTGTCCACCACTTTTAGCTCAGCTAAGGGCTTGCCTGCCGTACCTAGTTTACGGTCGCGAATAGCACCTATGGTGACGATTATCAACTCCGTGAGCCCGTATATTTCACACGCAGTCAAGTGAAACTTCTTTTCAAGCATATCCAGGAAGAAGGCTGAGGATTTTGCCCCGGCACAAAGTACCTCCCTTAACGAAGTGAGGTCATAGCTCTTTATTGTCTCTTCATCTATCATGGCCATGGCATTAAAGCTGGCAGGGACGCCGATAAGCATGGTTGCCTTTTCCCGCTGTATGGTGTCCAGGATACTCTTGGAACTGAAGTGAGGGAGGATTGCTATGGTGCATCCTCTCTTAATGGGCATGAGAACGACCAACCCAAATCCCAGGAGGTAGTTAAAAGGGAGCAGGCCCAAAACAACATCGTCTCTCTCCAGTTCAAATTTCTCCACCACTATGGGCAGAATTGACAGGAACGACGAGTGCGTATGCACCACGCCCTTGTTCTTTCCCAACACGCCCAGAGTGTAAAAAAGGATAGCCTCATCTTCACCCTTTATATCGACAGGCGGTGACGTAGGCGAGCTATCGGCTACCATCTGCTTGTAGGGTTCGCTATCAATCTTGAGAACGTGTTTGAGCAGGGGGGCACTGGCCAGGACCGGAGACAGCAAGGGGGAGAATCTTTCTTCCGTAATTAGAATTTTGGAATCGGATTCACGAAGCTGAGGCTCAAGTTCGGGCGCCTTAGATCCGCTATCGAGGAGCACAGCCGCAGCTCCGGCTTTGAGCGCTCCAAAGCAATTGATGACCCACTCAGGTGTACGAGACATAAGAATGGCCACGTGGTCACCCTTCTTTGTTCCTAGACTGATAAGGGCATTGGCTATCCTGCTGGACGTTTCATCCAATTCGCGGTAGCTGACTTTGCGAGAGCCAAGGACCACGGCTGTTTGCTGTGGCACCTCCTTGGCAGTTTCTTCCAGCATTTGTTTGAGATTTCTCAGATTCATTGTCTCCCCCAGCTTTGATGAGGTTTTTGGGATAGGATTATGAGACAATTTCCTGTTTCCTGTCAATGGAATTCCAGGGACGCCGTGGCAGGCAGGCTCACCCTATGAGTGAGTAAGCCCAGTTTTTGAAAACTCCCGTGATTGCTTTATACTATTCGATGGCTGATATGGCGATGAAAATACAGGCGACTCGTGCAGGTTGCATTGACTGACAGAGACTTAGGACTGCTGGAATTTCACAAGATACGGGAGATACTGGCCGGCTTTACTTCGTTTTCCGCCAGCCGAGAGCTGGCTCTCGACCTCGTTCCCCTCTCGAATGAAGAAGAGGTCCGCCTGCGACTCAAGGAGTCGGCTGAGGCGCGGCGTTTGCTGTCACTCAGTCCCGATACCCATATCGGCGAGGTCAGTGATATACGGGAAATGGTGAAGATGGCGGCGCTGGGCAGAATCCTGCCCCCACAATCTCTGCTGGAGATTCAAAAGACGTTGAGCGCTGCCCATCGGTTGAAGAGCCATTTGGCAAACGTGTCGCATGAAGTCCTCCTGCTCAGTGGTCTGGGCAAAGACATTGTGGCGCTTGACCAGCTTGCGAACGATATCGATGGTTGCTTGAGTCCGGCCGGCGAGCTATTGGATACCGCCTCGCCTAAACTGGCGTCTGTTAGACATAGAATGCGAGAAGTGCGCCAAGAACTGCTCGCTCATATGCAAGCCATAATCGCCTCGCCCCGAGGACGCAGAATAGTGCAGGAACCCATCATTACCGAGCGAGAAGGCCGGTATGTGATTCCCGTCAAGGTAGAATCTCGCCGGCAGATAAAAGGCATTGTCCACGATGTCTCCAATACCGAGGCTACAGTATTTATTGAACCCTGGACTACTACGGACACGCAGAATGAACTACGCCAGCTGGTTGCTGAAGAGAAGGATGAAATAGAAAGAATCCTGAGAACGCTAAGTGCTGAAGCTGGGGCATTCGAAGGCGAGATTACGCGTAACATAGAACTGATTGCTGAGATTGACCTGGCGCTGGCTAAGGCTAGATACGCTAGGGATGCCAAAGCCACCGAGCCTATTATCGTGGTTGCTGCCACAAGTGCTAAGGCAGAGGGACAGGAACCAGGTGGAGTGCTCAGACTGGCGGAAGCTCGGCATCCCTTACTGAAGAAGAAAGCGGTGCCGCTGTCAGTCGAGATTGGCCGGGACTTTTCGGTCCTGGTCATCACCGGGCCGAATACCGGCGGCAAGACGGTGGCTCTCAAGACCATAGGATTGCTTAGCCTGATGGCACAGGCCGGCTTGCCGATTCCGGCTCAGGCAGAAAGCCGCATCCCTGTCTTTGACGGGATATATGCCGACATCGGTGATGAGCAGAGCATCGAGCAGACCCTTTCCACCTTCAGCTGGCACATAGGTAACATCGTCCACATCATCAATAATGCCACGGCACAGAGCCTAGTGCTGTTGGATGAACTGGGCACCAACACTGACCCGGGTGAGGGCTCGGCTCTGGGCCGCGCTATCCTACTACATTTTCTGTCAGAAAGAACGATGACTGTGGCGACCACTCACTACACTGAATTGAAGGCGCTGGCTCACTCTACCGAAGGCATGGAGAACGCGGCCCTAGATGTGGACCCCGTTACCATGGCGCCCACCTATCACCTGACGGTGGGAATTCCCGGTGGCAGCAACGCTCTGGCTACGGCATCCCGACTGGGACTGCCGCAGGACATTGTGACGCGCGCTCGACGCATGCTTTCTGAAAGCACTCAAGAGATTGAGTCTTTGCTCACCCATCTGGTGAGCGAACAGAAGAATGTTGAGTTGCTTCGCCTAAGCCTCGAGAAGGAACTGAAAGAAGCAGAACAGAATGACGCTGACTTGAAAAACAGGCTCCGCCAGTTGGAAGAAGATAGACAAAGAATCATCAAGCAGACACGTGAGCAGATAAGTCGCGAAGCTGCCGAACTGCAGATGAAAATTCGTGAGGCAGCGGGGGAATTGCGCAAGGAGAAATCTCGGGAAAGAATAGAGCAGGCCAAAAAGGCACTGGCCGAGGCACAAGAGAAGTTGGACGCTGAGGCATGGCAGGCCAGACCTGTGGCTGGGATAGTTGAAACAGAAATTGACACGGGTCCAGTTACAGCCGGTGATACCGTCTGGCTGAAAGAAGCTGGCGTGCCATCTACGGTGCTTTCAGTGTCTGAGGAACGCGGACTTGTCGAAGTCCAAGCCGGGAAGGTAAAGATGACCCTCAGGCTGGACAGCGTGGAAAAGAGGATACCGGCAACGGGCGAGGTGAAGACGAGTGGCGCCGTGATAAAGAGGGAAATGCACAAGCCCAGAGTCTCTCTAGAGCTTGACCTAAGGGGAAAGAGAGCCGAGCAGGTCGAGCCGTTGCTGGACAGCTATCTTAATGAAGCATCTTTGTCTGGCTTAAGCCGCGTCCGTATCATTCACGGTATCGGCACAGGCACCGTGCGGCAGATTGTCAGGGAGGCTCTGGCCTCTCATCCGCTGGTCACGTCTTTCCAGGCCGGGGAGCAGGGCGAAGGAGGCGATGGCGTTACCATAGTCAGCATGTAGCCAGGATAGTTCGTTCGAGCCATTGGTATTATGCTTGTATCAAAGAGGTTCCGTCTGGGCAGGTCGAAGATGCTCGACTTCTTGGAAAAGCTCGCTTTGACTGAAAGCAAAGCGATATCGTTATATCTCCCACAGGGGACTACCCAGGACAGGGTTGAGAATCTGCTGAGGAAGGTGGTGCCGGCAAGTGGCATACCGCCAGCTGTAGCTGAAGTCACAGCCAACTCGCAAACGGGAGCGGCGCTTTTCTACAGTCCGCTGCAAATGTATCTGGTCATCCCCCCCTTCCCGCTTTCAGAGGAATACGTCACGAGCGGCTATGACGTTGGGCCGTTGCGTTCCCTTCTCGTTCAGGACTTGCTTATCGCTCTGGTTTTGATCCGTTTGGGAGCATACAGCATTGGCATCTGCCGGGGCACAGAGCTTCTGGATAGCAAGACAGGAACAGGCTTGGTGCACGCCCGCCACAAGAAAGGAGGCTCTTCGCAGGCAAGGTTTGCTAGGCACCGTGAGAAGCAGATAGAACAGTTTTTGACTCGGGTTTGCAGTCACGTGCGGGAGCATATCGAGCCCCATGCCTGTTCGCTCGACTATCTGGTCTACGGCGGCGCCAGGACTACCATACTCTCGCTCCGTAAACAATGCCCTTTCCTGAGTCAATTTGATGACCGCATTCTGCGTATGTTGCTGGATATACCGGAGCCACGCCGCGAAGTACTGGAAAAGGCCATCGGCACTATCTGGTCCACCGATGTTATCGCGTGGTGCGAGGATGGCTCTTGATAGAAATTCCAGAGACAGAATACCGGTTAGGCCTAGCACGGATCAGACGTCATCCCCACGGAGTACTAGCTAGAATCGCCACGTAGTGAAATTGTTGGGCCCGTCTGTAACAATTCCTGAACCTGAGCTATAGACGCCT
>JAOUDT010000173.1 GCA_029859145.1 Dehalococcoidia bacterium | reverse complement strand
TTAACAAGTTCTTAACATTTGTGGCTGATCCCTCCTCAAACAATTGAGCCACCAATTGCGATGGGCTGAGAGCCCGGAAAGGAGGTGTCCAAGGGGTAGCTCAAAAAACATGTGTCGTCCCGGGCCCGGGAACTCGGGATGATATCGCAGTATCGATATTTCAAAACAAAAAATAAAGGAGGTTTAGGTGAAGAAATTAATCAGTATTGGTGTTGCTTTGGCGCTGTTGGCTATGGTGGTGCTGCCGGTCAGCGCGGCGGCATATACTCCGCCGGAAACGTTTGCCAAGGTCCCGTTTGCAATTCTCGCGAGCGGTATTGAGCTTGTAGGCACCATTCTTGGTGCTGTGGCAGGCGATCTAGGTCTACCGACTTGGATTGCTCCTCTCATGCCGACAATTGCTGATTGGACCTACGGCCCCCTTTCCTGGACAGTGGATATGCTAGGATGGGGGTTGGGCCTAGTGGGCTCAGTACTAGACAGTATTGCTTCAGAATTGGGTCTCCCCACCTGGCTGGCTCCTCTGGTCAATACCATAGCGTGCAGCCTGTTCACGCCTTTTGCTGGCGTCGTGGGTCCGAACTTCACGTGCCCAGGATAAAGAGCGTAGTACTCTAGCAAGGGCATAAGGTTCTCGCTCAGTGGCCAGTGAGTGAAAGAGGAATCTCAACGGAATTGCCAGGCTGATTCCCGGAGCTGGCGGCAGAGAGATTGTTCGGACTGGCAGTGACGGGAACAAAGAAAGGGTCAAAAAGGGGGCAGCGTTAAGCTGCCCCCTTTCCGCATCCGGAATAATTCCCAATCTCCAAATTGCCAATTCAAAATTGTTTTCGTCATTGGTATTCTGGTCATTTGGTATTGTTTGCGATTTGGAAATTAGGATTTAGGGTCTTGCCTTCGGGGCCTGTTCAAGAGATGGAGCAGGTTGTTACGCCGTGTCTTCGCTCTCCAGTTCTTGGAAGAAACAACTCTGGTTCCCAGTGTGACATACCGGACCTGTCGGCTCAGCCTTTATGAGAAGGGCATCGCTATCGCAGTCCTTGGTGATGGACTTCACTCTGAGGAAATTGCCCGAGGTTTCTCCCTTGTGCCACAATTCCCGCCGGCTGCGGCTGTAGAACCAGACATCTCTGGTGCCTAATGTGCGCTTTAGCGACTCTCTGTTCATGTAGCCCAGCATCAGGACTTCGCCGGTTCTGGCGTCCTGGATAATGGCTGGAATCAAGCCTTTGTCGTCAAACTTCAACATTTCTCTCCTCAGTTGGCCCCAAAGAGTGTTACGCCTTTTTGAGAGCCCCGCTGAATTCACCTTAAATATTAGCTGGGCAACCAAGGAAATCGCAAGATTTTCCTGGGCTGGTTTAAGTTCCGAGACTGATTATGGCTTCCCCCAAATTGATGTCCCCGGTATAAAGGGCCTTGCCTATAATAGCTCCCTCCACGCCGAGCTTCTTGAGCCTCCACAGGTGCTCCAGCTGGGAAATCCCCCCGGCGACGATGACGGGGACATTTGCTTCGGCAGCCAATCTCTCTATCATATCAAAGTTAGGGTTGGTAAGGGTGCCATCCCTTTTTATGTCGGTATAAATGAGACGCCTTACCCCGGCATCAACCATCTCTCGGCTCAACTGGAGAACCTCAACAGCCGTGTTCTTCTGCCAGCCTCGGATGGCTATCTTGCCATCCCGGGCGTCCAGACTAACTGCGATAGCCTCGCCAAATTGCTGGCACAGTCTTTTTACCAGTTCCCTGTTCTCTATTGCGGTAGTCCCCAAGATTATCCGGCTGATCCCTTGCCGCAGCAGTTTTTGCGCCATCTCTTCTTGCCTGATACCGCCGCCCAACTCTATTAACAGGGCAGTCTCTTTTATTATCTGCCCGACCACCTCCATATTGCGGAGCTCACCGGCGGCCGCCCCGTCCAAATCGACAATGTGAAGCCATCGCGCCCCTTGGGCATACCAGGTCAAGGCCGCCGTCACAGGGTCCTCGTAGAAAACGGTCTCCCGCCTATAATCACCCTGATACAGCCTGACGCACTTGCCGCCCTTGATGTCAACGGCTGGGATTATCTCCATTTCCGGTTCGCTTGTTTTTCTTCGCCGCTGGGTTGAATGTCGGCACAAGACTATCCCCAGCAATTGAGTTTTGCCGCACCATACAATACATTGTCTGACGGCAAAGTTGCAATAGTATCGACTACCTGTTTGATGGTGAACGGCAACTTGAGCCGCAGTTCGATTCTGCTGTCACGGTACGGGATGGACTATTTGAGCGAAGTATTGGGGGGTGCTATTTTGACCGGTAGACAAATTGTTAGAACTAGACAATCTGAAGCGGTCAAGCTTAGGATTCTGTTCAGTTTTGAGTATTGGGTCTCGTCGCCATCTTGACTCCCAGATAGGAGAAGACTCCAGCCCCTATTATAGTGCTCAGGACGAAAGAAATCGCTCGCTCAATTACGGTTGCTGCCATCGCCAGATTCAAAGGGACACCGACGAGGGCGAAAACTGAGATTAATGACCCTTCCACAATAACCAGGCCTCCGGGTAGCAGAGGAACGAGGCCAACGATAATTTGAATTGAGGAGGCAACCAGAAGCATGGGAATCAGGGGATGATAGCCCAACGCTAGAAATATCGTGTAAAGTCGAAGAATGTCAAACGCCGAAATCAATAATGTCCAGCCCCCTATCAACAATACCTTTTGCCATTTGTCCATTATGGTGTAGGTACTTGAGTAGAAGGCATCAATTCCTTCGACTGTCTCTTGAACATTCTGGCGCTTTCCAAACCAGCCGAGGACACGGCTTGTAATCCTGCTCATACCTTTGGCTGCAATTCTCCTCTGGAAGAATAGGCGGGGGACAAAGAGCGTCCCGAGAGCCGCCAAAGCCCATGCTGCTATAATAAGCAGGCTTGACTGGAGTGACCCTTTCCCAAATTGCAGAAGCAAGCCCGCCATTAGAAACGACACAACAATCAGAGGAGTAAGAGCGAACTCGCCAATCACAGAAGCCATACCCGATGAATAACTCGTATTCTCCAGCTTATGCAGCATGTAGATCCTTCCGAATGGATCCCCACCGACACGTGCTCCAGGAGTAATATT
>JAOUDT010000016.1 GCA_029859145.1 Dehalococcoidia bacterium | reverse complement strand
AAGAAACTGGGTGGAGAGGCAGTGGCCAACTATGACTCAGTGGCCACCATGAAGGGGGGCGAGAACATTGTAAAGACTGCCATAGATAACTTTGGCAGACTCGACATACTGGTCAACAATGCCGGGATACTGCGCGATAGGATGTTGTTCAACATGGGCGAAGAAGACTGGGATTTGGTGCTCAAGGTGCACCTCTACGGTCATTTCTATACGATCAGAGCAACGAGTCCCTTATTCCGGCAGCAGAAGTACGGAAGAATCATAAACACCGCATCTGTAGCGGGTCTCAATGCTACTACGTATGGGCAGGCTAATTACGGTGCAGCCAAGGAAGGAATCGTCGGCTTGACAAGGAAAGTGGCACGGGACATGGGCCGGTACGGTGTAACGTGCAATTGTATTCGTCCCAACGCCGGAACCCGACTTACTCTGAGCGACGAAATGAGGAAGGCTCGGCCGGAAGCTATGGCCAAGTTCGAGCAAATGAAGCCCGAAGACATTGCTCCTTTGGTGGTATGGCTCGCTTCTGACGATGCTGCTAACGTCAATGGGCGGACATTTTATGTAGAGCGAGGCCGGATTGGGCTCTATTCAGAGCCCATGTTAGAGAAGCAACTGGTCAAAGTTGGCGGATGGACGATTGACGAGCTATTCATGTTCATGCCGACAGCGATGACCAAGGATCTGGTAAACCCCGATCCACCCCAACCCAAGTAATGGCGCGCTGTATGCAATCATCGGTGCTTTGGCCCATTGCGTGAGAGTCCTGTCAATGACAGTTGCCACTACAATTTGGTCTATCCGGATGGGTAATTTGCCTCGTCGTTTGAATCATCGCTGGCATTGTCATAGTGATAGAGGCATTGCACCTTGGACAATTAATCTCTGGGAAGGCAAGAATGGACTTTAGACTGGGCGAGAAAGAGCTGGCCTTGAAGGAGGAAATTCGCAAGTTTGCCGAGGCCGAGCTACCTGCGGATTTGATGCGCAATACGGTAATTGACGGCGAGTTCAGGGATTTTGACTTTGAAATATCCATGTCCAGAAAGCTGGCACAAAAAGGCTGGCTCGCTATGAGTTGGCCGGAGAACTATGGTGGGCGTGGTGCCTCTTTCCTGGAGCAGACGGTATATGAAATGGAGATAGCCTACTGGGGAATACCAGGGGCATGGATGGGCATAAGCGGGATACAATGGGTGGGGCCCTGCTTGATGATGTTCGGCACCGAAGAACAAAAGGGAAGGTATTTGCCTTTGATTGCCTCAGGCGAAAAAGATGGTGTCTGGTGCACTGGCTACAGTGAACCAAACGCTGGCTCAGACTTTGCCAATATCCGGACACGAGCGGTGAGGGACGGAGATGACTATATCATAAATGGGCAAAAGGTGTGGACAAGCGCTGCTCACCATGCAAGATGGTGCTGGCTGGCTGTCAGAACAAATCCCAATGCCGCCAAGAAACATCACGGAATCAGCATCTTCGTCGTGGACATGAAGAGTCCAGGCATTACAGTTAATCCTATTTTGAATTACTATGGACGGCATCACTTTAATGAAATGTTTTTCGATAATGTAAGAGTGCCAGCTTCCAACCTGGTGGGAGAGGAAAATAAAGGCTGGTATTATCTTATGCAGTCACTGGCTTTTGAGCGGCGCAGCCTGGCGCCTACCACCTATGGAAGTTTGAAGAGGATTTTGGAAGACCTAGCTGAGTATGCTGCTCAAACTGAGTATGAAGGGCAGCCGTTGTCCAAGAATCATCTGGTTCGGGCCAAGCTAGCTGATCTGGCTATTGACCTGGAAGTATTGAAGGTGTTCGCCTTCCAGCTTGCATGGCGGATAAGTCAGGGTCAAATCCCTGTCTATGAGTCTTCCAGGAACAAGATAATGAGTGATGAGGCGATGAGACGGGGGGCTATCACTGGGGCAGAGATTTTGGGAGTATATTCTCAGGTCGACCCGGATTCTGAATGGGCTAAACTCAACGGCGCCATACAGGGTGCATATCTGGGATTTCCCGGTCAGGCAAGCGCGGCGGGCACTGCTGAAGTCGAAAAAAGCATCATTGCGCAATTTAGACTGGGCCTGCCCAAATCATATTGAAGGTTTTTGGAGTAGACTTCTTAGGGATTTATCATGGATTTTAGCTTTACGGAAGAGCAGGACATGCTGCGGATTTCGGCCAGAGATTTCCTGGCCAAGGAGTGTCCCAAATCTAAAGTCAGAGAGATGGCTAAGGATGAAAGAGGCTATGACCCGCAGGTGTGGCATCGTATGGCAGAACTGGGCTGGATGGGGCTCGTCTTGCCCGAAGAATATGGCGGCATGGGTGCTAGCTTTATGGATTTAGTTATCTTGATGGAGGAAATGGGAAGAAATATCCTGCCTGGTCCGTTCTTTTCCACTGTGGCTCTGTGTGCTCTGCCTCTGCTTCATTACGGAAGCAGCGACCAGAAGGCTAGGTTTCTGCCGCAAATAGCCAAGGGCGAGGCTATATGGGCTTTCGCTCTGGCCGAGTCATCAGGCAAATACAAAGCTTCTGAAGTGAGACTTCGTGCTGTGTTGAGGGGAAAAGACTACACTCTCGAGGGGCATAAGCTCTTTGTTACTGATGCCCACATCGCTGATTATGTTTTGGTGGTGGGCAGGACCGGAGACGGTGAAAAGCCTGAGGATGGAATCACCTTGTTTATGGTGGATGCCAGGGGACCAAATGTGAAGTTGGAAGCCATCCCGACTGTAGGCGGCGACAGGCAATTCAAGGTCAGCTTTGATGGGGTAACGGTGCCCCCAGATAGTATCCTGGGCGAAATAGGCAAAGGGTGGGACATAGCGGACTTCATATTGCAGCGCGCTGCTGTGCTCAAGTGTGCCGAGATGTCTGGGGCATGTCAAGCTGTCCTGGACATGACGAGTAGCTATGCCAAGGAGCGAATTCAGTTTGACCGGCCCATCGGCTCTTTTCAGGCGATACAGCACAAACTGGCTGACATGTTGATTGATGTGGAGGCGGTGCAGTATTTGCTTTATCAAGCAGCGTGGGGAATATGCGTCGGTTCACCTTCGCCATGGCAAATCTCCGCCGCCAAAGCTAAAGCCAATGAAGCTTACCAGCGAATTTGTATTGAAGCTATTGGCGCTCATGGGGCTATCGGATATACCATGGACCATGATATTGGTCTCTATTATCGTCGTGTCAAGGCCGCACAATTTGCCGCCGGTGATACTGACTTGCACTGGGAAGTGATAGCAGTTGGACTGGGGCTCTAGTTTTACGGGACAGGAGGGCTCCTTGAGCCGGCGGATCCAAATCCCTTTTGCTCACCGACAATGGGTACAAGATTGAGGTGATGAGCGGTATGTGGCGGGTGTAAGTGGGTTCTCGACCGTCAACACACATCTCTGGCTACCTCACCCCTGTAGAGTAAACTGATGAGAAACTTGCAAAATATGGTGCCCCGTGCTACTATGTGGGTAGCTAGGGGACTTGACAAAATTTGAGTATGGTGCTATAGTTAGCGGTTTGTGTTATGTTCCCATTCTCTTTTGCCCTTGTCATTTTGCATTTTCCCAATCAATGCCTTTAAAAAGTTGTTTTGAACAATCAGGATCGTTTCCTCTATGCATAACGATAAGTTGCTGAAGTCTTTTGCCAAATTGCCCCAGACTTTAGAAATACCCGATCTCATTCAGGTTCAACTTGATTCCTTTCGCTGGTTTCAAGAAGAAGGCTTGCGTGAGCTCTTTGAGGAAATATCTCCAATTCAAGATTATACTGGCACAAGGTTAGAGCTACACTTCGTTGACTATGAGTTTCGAGAACCCTTGCATTCTATTCCTGAGTGTATTGAACGCGGCCTGACCTATTCCTCCCCTATTCACGTCACTGCACGACTAGTGGTTAAGGAAACCGGAGAGATCAAGCAACAGGAATTATACTTTAGCGATTTCCCATTGATGACTGATGCTGGCAGTTTCATTATTTCGGGAGTGGAGCGGGTAGTAGTCAATCAATTGACTCGTTTTCCTGGGGTTTATTTCACGTTAGAAAGAGACCCTTCCAGCGGGAGAGAATTATGTGTTGCTAAGCTTGTTGCTGAGCATGGGGCGTGGCTCGATTTTGACACTTCTAATCGAGACGTGATTTCTGTTAAGGTTAGCGGCAAACGGAAGATTCCGGCTACTACTCTGTTGCGTGCCATAGGCTTTGAAAGCGACGAGACGTTGCTTCCTCTGTTTCAAGATGTGGATAACTCGCCCAACCACGCTTTCATCCGCGCTACAATTGACCGAGATCCCTTGGTCAAAAGCAAGGCTGATGCTCTGTTAGATATCTATAGGAAACTGTCGTCTGGCGAGGCTCCCAGTCTTAGCAGTGCTCAAGCCTTGCTGAATAATTTCCTGTTTAATCCACGCCGCTACAGCTTGGGCAAAGTTGGTCGTTACAAACTTAATAAGAAACTGGGTCTCAATATCCCTGGAAATTGTACTGGCCTAACACCTGAAGACTTGGTGCAAATAGTCCGCCGTATTATTTCGGTTAACTTGGGCGATGAAGCGCCCGATGACATTGACCATTTGGGCAATCGAAGGGCTCAGGCGGTAGGTTTTCTAATACAGAAGCAATTTCGTATTGGCTTGTTGAGATTGGAGAGAGCCATCAAAGAGCGGATGAGTATTCTCGGCCCCGAAGCGGCAACTCCCGCTGCCTTGATCAACATTCGCCCTGTAGCAGTCGCTGTAAGGGAGTTCTTTGGACGTTCACAGCTATCTCAATTCATGGATCAGACTAATCCGCTAGCTGAGCTCACTCACAAGCGTCGTCTTTCTGCTATGGGTCCTGGAGGCCTTTCAAGAAAACAGGCTGGGTTTGAGGTTCGCGATGTGCATCACTCCCATTATGGCAGGATTTGTCCTATAGAAACGCCCGAGGGGCCAAATATCGGTCTTATTGGCTCTCTCGCTACCTACGCTTCGGTGAACGAATTTGGTTTTATAGAGACACCTTATCTCAGGATCGTCCACGAGGTTCCCAATAGCGTGGAGGAGTTGTTGGGAAGAACAATCGGAGAGGACATAAGAACCAAGGGCAAGCTCGTGGTCAAGGCTGGAACGTCAGTCACAAAGAAGCTCGCGCAAAGGTTATCTACTCTGCGCGCGCGGAATATCAAGGTAGTCCCTTTTGTCTCCAGCCAAATGATTTACTTGACAGCCGATGAAGAGGATCAATACTCCATTGCGCAAGCCAATGCTCCTCTTAATGAAAAAAATGAATTCATCTATGACAGGGTTGAAGTCAAGAGGGGAGACAGATATTTCAAGGAATCAGTGGACAGGGTGAGCTTCATCGATGTCTCACCTAAACAGCTATTCAGTATAGCTGCCTGCCTTATTCCGTTTCTTGAGCACGATGATGCTAATCGGGCTCTCATGGGCTGCAATATGCAGCGACAAGCGGTGCCACTATTGCGTCCGGAATCTCCTTTGGTGGCCACGGGTATGGAAAGAGAGGTGGCTAAGTATAGTGGGCAGGCAATATTTGCCCCTGAAGACGGCGTAGTCACTTCGGCGACAAGCTCACAAATTACGATTAAGAATAAAAAGGGAAAAGAGCAAGTATTCAACTTAACGAAATTCGCCAGAACCAACCAGGGGACGTGCATCAATCAGCATCCTGTTGTTGGCAAAGATGACAAGGTTAAGAAAGGGGATGTGTTGGTGGGTAGTTTTTCTCTGGATGGCGGGACTCTCGCTTTGGGACAGAATGTCGTTTGCGCTTTTATGAGCTGGGAAGGCTATAACTTTGAGGATGCCATCATTATCAGCAAGAGACTGGTTAAGGATGATGCTTATACTTCTGTTCATATCGAAAAATATGAGATAGAGGAGCGTGATACCAAGCTCGGTCCTGAGGAAGTCACCAGAGACATACCCAACGTAAGCGAAGAAAGCCTGTCTAACCTTGATGAAATAGGTATCGTACGTATCGGGGCTGAAGTGAAGCCCAATGATATTCTGGTTGGGAAGATTACTCCCAAGGGTGAAACTGAACCCTCAGCGGAAGAAAAACTGCTACGAGCTATTTTTGGCGAAAAGACACGGGAAGTGAAAGACAGCTCCCTTAGAATGCCGTCGGGAGAGTGGGGAAGAGTGATTAGGACGGCAGTCTTTTCTCGTGAAAACCATGATGAATTACCCGCCGGCGTAAACAAACTCATACAGGTGTGGGTTGCCCAAAAGCGCAAAATATCGGTGGGAGACAAAATGTCAGGGAGACACGGCAACAAGGGGGTCATTTCCATAGTGTTGCCTGAGGAAGACATGCCATTTTTGCCGGACGGCACGCCCGTAGATATTGTTCTTAATCCTCTTGGTGTTCCTTCCCGTATGAATATCGGGCAAGTCTTGGAGGCTCATCTAGGTTGGGCGGCGCATACGCTGGGTTTCAAGGCTCTTAATCCTATTTTTGACGGAGCCGATGCCTTGACTATTGAGGATGCCCTGGCTAAGACTTGGATAGCCTGGAGAGCCGGCGCTGTCAGCTTTAACCCTGAAGATCACAGAGATGCTAGGATCGACCTAGATAAAGTTGGAGGATGGCTTGCCAGTCATGGTTGCGATGCTGCGGAGATAATGGATGATGGATACGAAGGCGCGGCAAGAAGAGCTGCTCTCCGTCTATGGCTTGAGGAACTGGGTGTAGATGATAATCATCAGCTTGAGACTCTCAACGATAGAGACTTGGAGCAGCTAACACAGAAGGTCTATAAAGAGCGAAAGCTGTATCCTCCTATTTTTGGCAAGATGGAACTCCGAGACGGGAGAACCGGCGAGCTGTTCGACAAGCCGGTAACTGTGGGCAATATATATATGATGAAACTAATTCATCTTGTTGGCGACAAGGTACATGCGCGTTCTACTGGTCCGTACTCGCTAATCACTCAGCAACCGTTGGGAGGGAAAGCTCAATTTGGCGGCCAAAGGTTTGGTGAGATGGAGGTATGGGCGTTGGAAGGGCACGGCGCCGCTCATACACTCCAAGAGATGCTCACAATAAAGTCAGACGATGTCATGGGACGGGCTAAAGCTTATGAGTCCCTTGTTAAAGGCGAAGATATTCAACAACTAGGTATTCCAGAATCGACCAAGGTCTTATTTATGGAGCTACGTAGTTTGGGTTTTGCTGTCGAACTACTTAGCGAGGGGGAAAATGTCTCAATTTGATGGCATTAACGGTATTCGAATAAGTCTTGCCTCACCGGAACAAATCAGGAGCTGGTCTCACGGTGAGGTGACTAAGGCGGAGACGATAAACTACCGCACTTTGAAACCGGAAAGGGATGGTCTATTTTGTGAGAAGATTTTTGGCCCTGTCAAAGATTTTGAATGCCACTGCGGTAAATACAAAAAGGCAAGATACAAGGGCGTCATTTGCGATAAATGTGGTGTTGAGGTAGCTCATTCCAGTGTGCGCCGGGAACGGACCGGACATATAGAACTGGCTGCGCCAGTTACGCATATCTGGTTTGTTAAATTGGTACCCAGTCGGCTGGGGTTACTCCTAGACCTTTCTCCGCGAGACTTAGAGAGCGTCATCTATTTCGCCCGCTATATAGTCATCTCTGTGGATAAAGAGGCCAAAGAGAAGAATCTTCGCAAAGTTCAGGAAGAGTGGGGTCAAAAGATTGCCGAGCATGAGGAACGCCTGAACAAGAAGATCGAAGAATTGGAAGCCAAAGACATGGAGGAAGATCCCAAGATACAAGAGGTGAATGATCTTCGTGCTAGATTTGTAGAGAAGAGGGCAAAACTGGAAGAAGAGCTAAAGACAAGCATCGCCGAGTTGGAAGGTCTTCAGCCGCTAAAATTGCTTAACGAAGAGGGATACAGAAGACTTAAGGATAGGTATGGCGACATTTTTGAAGCTGGCATGGGAGCCGAGGCCATTCTACAGGTGTTGAAGCAAATTGATGTGGATGCTTTAAATCAGCAGCTTCATGACCAAATCCGTAGCACCTCGGGGGGATACCGCAAGAGAGTCAGCCAACGGCTGCAACTAGTTGAAGCCTTTAAGTTAAGTGGAAACAAGCCTGAGTGGCTGGTCTTGACTGTGCTTCCTGTGTTACCTCCGGCGCTTCGTCCTATAGTGCAGTTGGATGGTGGTCGGTTTGTGATTAGTGATCTTAACGACCTGTACAGAAGGGTCATTAATCGTAACAACCGTCTCCGCCGTTTGATGAAGCTGGGTGCGCCGGAAATAATTATTCGGAATGAGAAACGTATGTTGCAGGAAGCTGTCGATGCTCTTGTTGACAACGGGCGAAGAGGGCGTGCGGTTGTGACCGGTAACAAGCATGCTTTGAAGTCTCTTTCTGACATTCTGAAGGGCAAACAGGGACGTTTTCGACAAAACCTTCTTGGTAAGCGCGTAGACTACAGCGGTCGCTCGGTCATTGTTGTTGGTCCCAAGCTCAAACTTCATCAATGCGGTTTGCCACGCTACGTTGCTTTGGAGTTGTTTAAGCCCTCGGTTATGCACAAACTGATAGTAAATGGGTATGCCAATAACCTGAAAAGTGCCCGGCGCTTGGTGGAGAAAGGCAGCGCTGAGGTCTGGGACGCACTGTATGAAGTAGTCAAGGAGCGCCCGGTATTGCTTAATCGTGCTCCCACATTACACAGGCTCAGTATTCAAGCCTTCGAACCCGTGTTAATCGACGGCGATGCTTTTCAGCTCCACCCCTTGGTTTGTACTGCCTTCAACGCCGATTTTGACGGCGACCAGATGGCAGTCCATGTGCCATTGTCCAGGGCCGCAGTGAAGGAAGCCAGGGAGCATATGCTAAGTCCGTATAACATGCTGCTACCCAGTTGTGGCGAGCCTGTGACAACACCCACTCTGGACATGGTTTTGGGCTGTTATTATCTCACCATTTTGAAGCCTGGGGCCAGAGGGGAAGGAAGATTGTTCAGGAGTTTTGATGAGGCTAGGTTGGCCTACGAACTAGGCACTATCGAACTTAGTGCCGAAATTGTTGTGAGGGATCCTGCGCTTCGTTCAGATGGTGGTAGCATAAATACTACAGCGGGCAGAATAATATTCAATGATGCCTTGCCTCCGCAACTTCGCTTCTACAACAAAACAGCAGATAAGGCTTCGTTAAGGGCTCTAGTCTCCGATTGCATTAGTGTATTGGGTAATGAGGGTGCTGCTGGAGTTATCGATAGACTCAAAGGATTGGGGTTTGAGTATGCTACCAAGTCGGGCATCTCCATTGCTATGAATGATATTGAGGAGCCTCCACAGAAGGTCAAGCTTCTTGAGGAATCCGACGAAAAAGTCAGCCTTATCGAGGACCAATTTAACCGTGGCTTGATTACTGAGGATGAAAAGTATGAAAGCACGGTCCAAGTGTGGATGGAGGCCACAGACAAGGTTACTGCCGATATATCTCACGCACTGGACCCTTATGGCAGTGTTTACATGATGGCTACGTCGGGTGCCAAGGGGAATATTTCTCAGATTAGACAAATGGCGGGGATGCGCGGGTTGATGACCGACCCATCCGGAAAGATAATAGAGTGGCCTATCAAGTCGAGTCTGCGCGATGGACTGACACCGATGGAGTACTTTATATCCACCCATGGTGCCCGCAAAGGGTTAGCCGACACTGCCTTGAGGACATCAGACAGCGGATATCTTACTCGGCGCCTTGTCGATATAGCTCAAGATGTCATTGTAAGTGAAACAGACTGTGGTACTACCGACGGAGTATGGATATTCCGGCAGACTACAGACGTGTCCCTTCCCCCGTTTGAAAACCGGATTACTGGCTACTTGGCGGCCAGCAAGATTGTTGATCCAGCTACGAATGAAGTCATTGTCGATCGTAATGAAGAGATTGACGAGGATAAGGTGCGCCAGATCATGGGGACCGGTATTGACCGAGTGCATGTGAGGTCGCCTCTTACTTGCCGGTCTCGATTTGGCGTTTGCCAGAATTGTTATGGAAGGGACCTGGGGAAGAAGCAATTGGTGAAGACTGGCACTGCTGTGGGAGTCATTGCTGCCCAGAGCATCGGCGAGCCCGGGACTCAGCTTACTCTGCGCACTTTTCATACGGGGGGCGTGGTAGGTGTAGATATCACCACCGGACTGCCTCGAGTGGAGGAGCTTTTCGAGGCCAGGACACCGGATGGCAGCGCTATCATTTCTGAGATTGATGGTACTGTTGAAGTAGCCAATACTGATGGCGCAAGCATCGTCAAAGTGATTAGCTCTGAATTCTATCTGGATGAATACCCGACACCAACAGGAGCGGAAGTAGCTGTAGCCGACGGGCAATCGGTAAATGCTGGCAGCACCCTATTCTCTCTGCCGGAAAAGACCAGCAAAAGGAAGACCAGCAAGAAATTGCCAGCTGTCAGCCGGCGCAAAGCAGGGCAATCTCTTTCTGTGGCAGCTAGAGTAGCTGGTCAAGTCGTCATTGAGGGTGACCGTGTTTATGTTAAGTATGAAGAAAGGGAAGAGAGGGAATATAGCGTCCCTCGCGGTACATATCTCCTCGTTCAGTTGGGGGACAAGGTCAGAGCAGGTGACAGGCTGACCAGAGGTACTGTCGATCCCCATGATATCTTGCGTATTATGGGAAAGGATGCAGTCCAGCAGTATCTGATTGATGAAATACAAAAAGTATATCGCACACAAGGGGTAACCATACATGACAAGCATATTGCCGTGATTGTGCGGCAGATGTTAGGCAACGTGAGAATTGTTTCCTCAGGAGACACAAAACTCCTGCCTGGTGAGTTAGTCGGCCGGTTTGACTACGAGGACATAAATGCCAAAGTTTTGGCTGAGGGCGGTGAGCCGGCAACGGCCCAAGCTGCGTTTCTCGGAATAACCAGAGCTAGCCTGAGCAAGGATAGCTGGCTGGCAGCCGCTTCGTTCCAGGAAACTGGCCGTGTGCTTGTTGATGCTGCAATCAAAGGCAAGGTAGATGGGCTGCGTGGCCTCAAGGAGAACGTTATTCTGGGCAAGCTCATCCCGTCGCGGGTCCTCTATTCGAGCCCTGATGATGAAAGCAAATTATTGAAGAAGGCGGGTCTGGAAGAAAAGGAGACCCCAAGCCTAGAATTGGCGAGGCAGTAAGGAACCCCCGGTTTATGATCGGGGCAATGGGTAGTGATGCGGCTCATTTCAAACAAAGTAGCCACAGAGGACAGCTCCATAGATTTTGACCTTCGTCCCAGACGTCTGACTGAATTCATAGGTCAGGAGAAGATTAAGGATAACCTGAAAATAGCCATTCTCGCTGCCAAGGGCAGAGGCGAGCCACTAGACCATATCATTCTTTACGGTTCCCCCGGTCTGGGAAAGACTACCCTCGCCTACATCATCGCTGCTGAGATGGGGGTTGATATTAAGGTTAGTTCGGGGCCGGCGATAGAACGCACCGGAGACTTGGCCGCTATTCTTACCAATCTGCATGAGGGAGATATCCTTTTCATTGATGAGATACACCGGCTAAACCATACTATAGAGGAAAAGCTCTATCCGGCAATGGAGGATTTTGTTTTTGACATCTTTCTGGGGAAAGGTCCATCTGCCAAGAACCTGCGGTTAAACTTGCCACGCTTCACTTTGATAGGGGCTACCACACGCCTGGCTCTGCTGAGTCCTCCTCTCCGGGATAGATTTGGGGTGCCATATCATCTTGATTTCTACGACGAGGCGGCAGTGCAGGCGATTCTGGAAAGGTCGGCGACTATCCTCAAGGTGAAAGCAGACAAAGAGGGGCTTGTCCCAATTGCCCAGCGCGCCAGAGGCACTCCTCGGGTAGCCAATCGTCTGTTGAAAAGAATAAGAGATTATGCTCAGGTCATGGCGGATGGGGTCGTCACCAAGGAAGTGGCTCTGGAAGGACTTTCAAAGCTGGAGATAGATTCTGTGGGTTTGGACGACATAGATCATAGAGTGTTGCATACGATAATTGACAAATTTGATGGTGGTCCTGTAGGCCTGGATACTATTGCGGCTTCTATTAACGAGGATGCTGATACTATCATGGATGTGTACGAGCCATACCTTCTTCAGCTAGGCTTTCTGGAACGGACACCTCGCGGCAGGGTCGCTGCCAGGCTTGCTTACGAACACCTGGGATTGCCTCATAAGAGGGACATTCGCTCCCAACCTGGCTTGTGGAGTCAGAAAGAGGACTGAGTTCGGCTGTCCGCAGCTAATCACAGGAATCTCCGAAATCCCAAGTATTAAATCGTGAACAGGTTCAGAATCCAATATGGTTTTGAGAATTTGAGACTCTAATCTTGAGATTGTCTAGGATTCTGGATTCTCGGTTTTTTTGAGAGACTATTCGTAGGCCCTAGCCTGCATCCACAGAGGGATCGCAAAGGCGGATAGAGAGAAGAGCAGTAGGAGCCAGCTCCAGGCGCAAATGTTTTCCCCGCTTGCGGTGACCACTGCGAATAAGACCACAAGCGGCGGAATTAGTAGGCTAATAATTTTGTGCCTGCGCTGCTTGAGACGGATGAAGGCGATAGTCGCTGCTGCCAAACCAACAAAACTAACGACTATCCACATTGCATTTGTTTGTAGCCTCGCTGCCCAGTCGCTTGCCAAAATCTCGTTTCCCTTGCCCAGGGATGAAAACCAGGTGAATGTCACAAGCATGGGTGCCAGCATCAGTGACGCATACAGCCAGTCCCGCCTTGCCGTCTGTCGCACTATATGGACAAACACAAAAAGAGCTGCGGGTATA
>JAOUDT010000172.1 GCA_029859145.1 Dehalococcoidia bacterium | reverse complement strand
GGATTATGAGATGGAGGAGATTCTGAATGCCATACCCCATCGTCCGCCCTTTTTGTTTGTTGACAGGATTGTAGAACTTACCGCCACAAAGATCAGGACAATCAAAGAGGTAAGACCGGAAGAGCCAGTCTTCGCAGGGCATTATCCAGGGCAACCAATCATGCCAGGGGCACTTATCTGTGAATCCATTTTCCAGACAGGTGCCATCCTGCTCTCCAAAATGATGGGAGGTATGGGGGAAGGCATTCCTGTCTTGACCCGAATCAATAACGCCAAGTTCAAAAGTATCGTCAAACCGGGCACCACCCTGGACGTCGAAGCAGAGCTGGTGGAAAAAGTCAGCAATGCCTATTTCATGAAGGGCAAAGCCTCGGTCGCCGGCAAGACATCGGTCACGGTCGAGTTTACCGTCACCCTGACTAAAGAGGCACCTTGAAGTACGATATGGAAATAGAAGGAGCATTCTTGGACATCGCGGGTAAGACTTTTCTTGTCTTTGGAGTGGCTAACAGGAAGAGCGTGGCCTTTTCCATCGGACAGGTTCTTTCGGAGGCAAAGGCAAACGTAGTCTATAGTGTCCGGTCAAAAGAACGCAGAGAGAGTGTTTCCAAAATCCTTCCTGGTTCCGATATCTTCGTATGCGACGTCGAACGAGAGCAGGAGATTAGAAGACTTGCTGAAGATATTGCCAAGAAGTATCGTAAAATCCACGGTATTGTTCATTCCATAGCTTTTGCCAATTATGAAGAAGGGCTTAAGCCATTTCACGAAACAAAAAGGAAAGACTTCCTACAGTCGATTGACATCTCCTGTTATTCGTTAATCGCCATTGCTAATGAGTTTAAAGACCTGTTGGATGAAAAAGCATCCGTAGTCACCATATCAATCTCAACCACCAAGATGGCAGCCGAACCCTACGGTTTTATGGCTCCCGTAAAGGCTGCCCTAGATTCGACAATCTGCTTTCTGGCTAAATCCTTTAGTTCGTTTTCTCAAGTCAGATTCAACTCAGTTAACGCTGGACCGCTGAAAACCTCGGCATCCGCAGGAATACCAGGATCCGTCGATTATTACCTCTACACTGAAAAATTAACGCTTCGCAAGAGAATGTTAACTGCCCAGGAAGTAGCCAATACAGCAGTATTTCTCTTGAGTGATCGCTCCAGTGGCATTAATGCTCAGGGCATCATTGTAGACGCTGGAATGTCGATCAACTACTTTGATAAAGACATTATCAAGAAGGCAATAGGGTTCTAGCAAGCCTATGACTTTATTTCCTGTAGTCATGCCGGTTATCGAAGCTGAACGCAAGCCTTCAGGGAAGCAAGCGGTAGACCATCTGAGCTGGATTGCTCGAGAGGCGCTAAACGTGAGTGCCCAGAAAAGCCGAGTAAAGCTTGGAGAGCTAGTTAAGGACGGAAACGGTGTACCCTGTCCGGTCGACGGCATTTATTGGTCCCTGTCGCATAAGCCCAAGTACGTGGCGGCAGTAGTCAGCAACGATAGGGTCGGGATAGACATTGAGGAGACGAAGTCCCGGACCGATTCACTCTTTGCCCGTGTGGCGGGTAACGCGGAATGGGAACTAAAGGATAAGTCCTGGGACACCCTTTTTCGCTATTGGACGGCAAAGGAAGCGGTCCTGAAGGTGATCGGAATCGGCATCGGTGGCTTAAGAACCTGTCGGATAACGTCACTCCCCGACGAGAATCATATTACCTTGGACTATGGGGGGCAACTCTTTCTGGTTGAGCAATTACTACATAACAACCACATCGTGTCTGTTCTAAAGGGCGACAACGAGATTGATTGGATAATTATGGAAGACCCTAGACCCTGAGCTCTAGAGCCCAAGGAAACACTCGTGACTATGAAATGGGAATATTGACAGAATCGGAAGGTCGAGGTCACGCAGGTATTTCAACGGCGGCTACGATCTAATATTCCTGACCAGGACAAGGTGAACTTTGCACAGATTCGAAATGTCAGCTTACACGGAGTGCCAGTCTGTTAAACCATGCCGTATCTTTCGTGGTATAACTTCGCTTGATGTACAAAGGCCTCTATCCTTGTCTTTGCGTTGGTTTGCTGTAGCCCATCGTATATCATGTTGAGCACAGGAATGCGGTTGTGTTCCCTTTGAATCCCTCTATAGATAGCAGTGGACAACGTCCCAAAAAGGCAATTTAGAATGATGAGATTAGCTATACCGCTGCAGCCCTGCATAGCGTAATTCTTCGCCTTGGCCACATTCACGGTCACTACTGGGTCTATTTCATCACTTACATAAGGAGCGGCAAGCCTGACCATGTCCTCAACCTTGGGGATCGCGCAATCTGGAAGTCCGTCTCTCATCATCGCCTCGATTCTTCTCTTCCAGTGCATAAACGGAAACCTTCTGAGATAATAGTAGAGGGCAGAGAGGTAGTTTCCCCTGGAGAAGTGGGTCTCTGGATACACCTCATTGAAATATACCAAGTAATCTGTAGTAGTGGGCCCAAGCCTCGCCTCAGTGCCTAGTGCCTCAAACTCTCTGATTATATCGTTGTTGGCCCAAGAGTTCATACATGTATAGAACTCTCCCACGATACCTATAATTGGTCTATCCTCATTCTTAGTCGGAATCTCATCCATAGCCGCTATTGACCGATGCAAAGCCTGCCAGAATTCCCCGTTGATAATTCCGGACGCTATCTCCTCTACAGCTTGCGCGTAAACCCTGTCACTGTCTCCCTTGTTTAGTTCATAGGGGCGAATATGAAGCAACTTCTTTAGTAACACGTCTGTAGCTAGCCAACCCTTCCAGACAGCCTCCGCCCACTTTAATCCAAATAACTCAGTGCATTCATCACGGCGGATAGAGACAACAGGGGCAACTATGGGGATGTGCCCCAAACCTAATCTCTTGAGAACCAATTTCTGAGACAGGGCATACTGACTCAACCTGCATGAACCATCGAAATTGAGCATCATAAAT
The DNA here is from genome assembly GCA_029859145.1 of Dehalococcoidia bacterium. Lineage (GTDB taxonomy): Bacteria > Chloroflexota > Dehalococcoidia > GIF9 > AB-539-J10 > RBG-13-51-36. The sequence continues at coordinate 157 of JAOUDT010000172.1, read as the reverse complement.
GCTGCTCGATCGGGGTCAAAATCTTCAAGCTGGGTCATCTTGACCAAATCCCCGGTGGTGAGCAAATAGGGATGACATTCCTTGCCAGAGACGTATTTTCTTCCTATCTCCTCCGACAAGTCATCAGGCTCGGGTAGAACTCGGGCATCTAGACCCA
>JAOUDT010000015.1 GCA_029859145.1 Dehalococcoidia bacterium | reverse complement strand
GGTCTTCCTCTTCCACGCGACCAACGTATTCAACACGATGCCCTGGCACATCAAAAACGCCGAGCAGAGCGTTGTCATTACGACTATTCAGGCTTTCTTCTTTCCCTGGGGTATGCCCCTATTCTTCATGATTGCCGGCGCCGGCACCTGGTTTGCACTGAAGCGGCGCACTTCCAGCCAGTATATCAAAGAGCGCTCAAGCCGCTTGCTGATTCCGTTCGTGGTTGGCTCCATAATACTTTCCCCTATACAGCTCTATTTTGAATGGAGCCATAAGGTCGAGACTGGCATCTTTGCAGGCTCCTTCACACAGTTTGTTGGTTCGCTACCCTGGGGGCCTAACCCTAGAATTTTTGGAGTGATGGGCTACCATCTCTGGTTTCTGGGTTTCCTGTTCATGTTTTCACTACTTGCCCTACCGTTCTTCCAGTGGGTCCGAAAGGGGGCCGGCCAGCGATTAATCTCTTGGCTGGCACAGGTCTGTCGGCATCGCGGCGGTATACTTGTTTTCACCCTTCCACCTTTGTTTATCAGATTGGGTTTGCAGCCCTTCTTCCCATATGAGCATGACTGGGCTGATTTCTTCTTCCTGCTATCTTTCTTCGTTATAGGCTATCTGGTGATTGGAGATGAGCGGCTCAGGCAAGCCGTGCGGCGGGACTGGCCAATCACCTTGACGGTCGGCACTCTGGCATTCATCGGGGCAGCGATAATAAGCTTTTCTACCGGTGAGCTCGACATTGAGGGTGCTCCTCACAGTCTAGTGGACTTCGCCTGGTGGGGTTTGTTTGCTGTCTGCGGCTGGTGCTGGGCAGCCTTCACTCTTTTTATGGGTATGCGCTTTCTGAATTTCAGCAACAGGCTATTGAGATACGGACAGGAAGCCATTGTCCCGTTCTTCGTAGTGCATCAACCTGTCATCATTGTCATTGCCTATTTCGTAGTACAGTTGAATGCCGCCCTTATCCCGAAGCTGTTGATAGTAGTCATCGGTTCCTTGGTGGTCTCCCTGGCACTCTACCAGTTGGTCATCAGGCGTGTTGGTGTATTGCGGGTGGCATTCGGGATGAAGCGTAGTTCCAGGGACAGGATACCAAGTAAGGCTACTGTAAGCTGAGTATTGCGCCCCCAACATACGGAGAATGAGTGTGTCGCTAACAAGATTCATCAAAGACCTACTGAGGAAACCCGAATCAATTCCGACCCCTGGTGCCATATTCTACAATGCGACAGTGGCAAAAGTTCTGCGAAAGCCTGAAACAAAGATAGCCAATGACATTGTGGCAAGGATGAAAAAGGGCACTGTTCTTGATATAGGTTCGGGAACGGGCTACCTGGTGGTAAAGATTGCCAGGAGGGCACCCAGCCTGCGGGTTTGTGGCATTGATCTCAGCACGCAGATGGTCAAGATTGCCAGAAGCCACGCCAGGGGCATTGATAATGCTCAATTTGTGTTTGGCAATGCAGCCAAACTCCCGTTCAGGGATAAATCAATAGATCTCGTGGTCAGTACGGGTGCTTCACACCATTGGAAGACGCCACGGCTGGTGTTTGATGAATGTCATCGTGTTCTCAAGACCGACGGTGAAGCCTGGATATACGACGGGTGCCCTGAGGTTTTCAGCAACCCGGCTAGCAGAAGAAGATTGAACAAAGAATATGGGTTTCTGATCGGCCGACTTGGATATAGAGTGTCGACGCTACACGGTTTCACCAAAGAAGAATACCAGACCGTCATTATGCATATGCTAGAGCAGACGGCATTCAAAGGCAACTACCAGATGGCGCTCACAGATATTTGGATGAAGATTACACTCAGGAAACCCGGTTGAACGTTACACGATTCCAGGATTTCGATTACCCCTTCGGCACCCGCTGTTTCCTCTCTATACTTCTCTGTATCGTCATCGCAGACTTACTTCCAGTGGACGCAGCTGACGGGAAGCTAGACCTTTATTCCCCTTAGCCGGCGTGGCCACGCTCTTGCCCCCTTTCTAGGGCAGTGCTTTGGACTTGGTTGTGCGCAACGGGACTCCGTCTAGAGTAGCGTTTTCAGGGCTCCGCAGGTTATGGTTTCTGTGATTTCTTCTACGAACGCGATGTGTTCAGCGTTATCGGAGGCGATGGCGTTTCGAAGTATGATCGGCTTCAGGTCTAGGTCTTGTGCGCCGCGGTACGTGGACAGGACGCAGTATTCCGCGCAGAAGCCTGTGATTATTACCGTGTCAACGCCAAGCTCCTGCAGTTGGGTGGCCAGCTGCGTTTTGTTGAAGGAATTGCCGTATGTCTTCGTTACGCGCGGGTCCCGAGATTCGACGTTGAGAGTTTTGGGTAGTGCAAAATCTGGTGTGTCAGGAAGCAAACCTTCCTTTTCGTCCTTGTGCTGAATGATGAAGATTGGGTAACCCTTTGTTCTAAAGAGAGCTATGGACGCGTTGATGTATTCAATCGCCGAGTTCAGGGAGTCTGCGCACGCTTGATTGAATTTGAAGAACCTATTCTGAACATCAATAACGAGTAAAGCAGGCTTCATTTCTCATCCTCCAATATTCCGAAACCATAGCGGTATAGTATCAGATTCCCTCCATCAGACCAATCGATGAGGTCGCAAATCAGCTGCAGCGCAGAGAAAACGAGTGAACTCAAGCAGAAAGAGCACAAGGCTCGCTCTGCGACTAGTCACTTCATGAGGGCGCGCAAGTTTCTTGGCAGCACGTCCAGGTATTCCATCATGTAGCAACGATTGAGTTTGTCAACTGTTGCAGACGGGATGCTATCAAGCGGTACTCCATTCAGGATTAACTCGGTCTCGGCTTCAGCAAAATCCTCTCCATCTTCCACCCATTTGACAAACTGCTTGTTCACCGGGCAGACAAGCTGGCACTTCATGCAGCCTACAAGGCTGTTATGCCAGGCCGGGTCTATCCATTCAGGAAACTCTCCTCTATCTTCATTAAGGAACGTAATGCATCTCTCTGCGTGAATCAAGAAGCGGTCTGGGGCAATCGCTCCTGTAGGACATGCCTTGCGACATGCCTTGCACTTGTCACAGTCTTTCATTGCCCGCGGTTCCAACCAGTCACTGCTGCCAGCGGGCACGTCTGAAAGAAAGGCTGCGAGCCGGACAAAGCTGCCCAGACCTCCTGTGTAAGCGATGTTGTTCTTCCCGTATTTTGCCATCCCACTGCATACCGCCAGCAACTTCAACGGCAGGGCAGCCCGGTGAAGCTGGTACCCATTAGAGCTCAGGATGCTTCGAAGTATCCTCTTAATGCGGTCATCCGTATTCGAATAGTAGGTAGGAGGAATTATGAAGGAATATGCCTGGCCATTTAACTGGAAGGTGACTTTGCGCTGAGGTTGTGGGGCCGCGGTTATTATGATTGAACGAGCCCCCGGTAGATTGGCGATAACATCGAACTTGAAATGAATCAGGTATCTCTTATACAATCCCGCGTCTATTTCTTTCTGGCGCATACGCTCTTCTATTTCATGTTTGAGTTGAGCAACATGCTCGACGGGCACCACTGCACCGCGATAACCTCTCTCTTCCAGCTTGGAGCAGATGAGTCCTGCTATTTCATCGCGAGCCATCGGTTGACCTCCTATACTGAGCGATACCAGATTATATCTCTTATTACCCCATGTTTACACTATCGTCAACGAGCGTGTTGGTATTATCATACAGGTAATAACTAATGATTGCTGCACGGACTTATCAGCTTGGCCGAACTGGATTACGTCGGCTATAATTGGGCTATACTGGGCAGACGGAGGAAGTTAGCATGACAAAAGTGGCATTGGTATGCACCAAAGACCGAGGCAAAGGCGTCAGGCAGGTAATAGACCTTCTCGGGTTAAAGTCGTTTGAGGGCAAAAGAGTGGTTTTGAAACCCAATTTCAACACGGCTGACCCGGCACCGGGTTCGACGCATAACACCACACTGCGATCTCTGATTTTGTCTCTTCAACAGATGGGAGCCAGGCAGATCACACTGGCTGAGCGAAGTGGACCCGGAGATAGCACCCGGGCCATCATGGAGAAGAAGGGGATTTTCAGGCTAGCTGAAGAGTTGGGCTTCAGCGTCGTCAATTTGGAAGAGGTGGGCCCCGTAGGTTGGAGCAAGATAGAAGCCAAAGACAGTCATTGGAGCCAGGGTTTCCATTTCCCACGAATCTATCTGGAGGCAGAGTCAATTGTCCAGACATGCTGTCTCAAAACCCACGCCTACGGCGGCCATTTCACACTCTCTCTGAAGAACTCGGTAGGACTTGTCCCCTTGAAAGGCTATACCTATATGAATGAACTTCATTCATCGCCCTACCAGCGGCAAATGATTGCCGAGATAAATACGGCTTATTCACCCGACTTGGTGGTCCTGGATGGAGTGGAGGCCTTTATTGCCGGTGGGCCGGACCGTGGCACCAAAGTGGAAGCAAAGGTGATGCTGGCCGGCACGGATCGAGTCGCCATTGATGCAGTGGGGGTAGCCATTCTGCGCCTATTGGGGACGACACCAGAGGTCAGTGGCGGGGCTATCTTCGAACAGGAACAGATTGCACGAGCTGCTGAATTGGGATTGGGGGTATCCTCAGCAAATCAGATTCAGCTGATCACCGGAGATGCTGAGAGCGAAGCTTTCGCCGCGCAGGTCAGGGAAATTTTGGCTCAGGATCGGTCAGTCCCTTATTAACGAATTCGGCCGCTATCTGCTGCAATCCTGCATCGTGCATCGTCATGTTCGCTAGACTATGTGTTATAATCGACTTCAAGCTTGAAAAAGACCGTGGATCCTAAGTTACTGGCGTTGTACTTTGTGATCGGCGGGCTCGTAGTCTCGCTCGTAACCTATTTCGGAAGTAAAGGCAAAAGTGAACTTGCGGTTTTCATTGCTTTCTTGCCGGCTACCACCCTGATAACTCTGATTACGATATATCTTGGTGGCGGAACAGGTGCGGCTGTTTCCTATGCCAAGAGCATGCTGATACTGTTGCCTGCCTGGATTCTCTATGTCGTTGGCGTAATCTTCCTGCTACCTCGTTTTGGCCTTGCGCTGGCGCTTATCGTGAGTGTTGCTGCTTATTTAGGAGCAGCCTTCCTGACCATGAAACTGACATAGCCAGCTAGTCACCCGATCGAATCCCTGGAACACCCTGCCAACTAGACCTACCACAAACCAACATTGTTTCCCCAGAATACCGAAGAATAATGCAACCTTTTGCTGCCTTCTGCGTTTTACTGGTCATAAAGGAGACAATGGAGAGTCCAGCAGATCGGACTGATAATCTTCATTGCAGAAGGAGGCCAAATGAGTAACAGGAAGTTGGCAGCAATCTTGGGAGGTTGTATTGCGGTTATCGTCGCACTAGTAGCCGTAGCTGCTTTCCCACCAGCATCCGAGGAGCCGGATGATGGTGGGACGGATGGGAATGCTGCATTCTACATCAACGTGATACCAGAGACGCCTGAAGACATAGACGGGGTCGACGTTTACAAATTGTCCATTCCCGGACAGCATTTCGTATTCTTGGTGACAATTACGGACGAAGGGCAAGAATCTGAACTTCCCGTGACTATATCAGCGACGGCCCCCGGCGCAGAAGTGGTCATCTTTCATGGGGATGTTTTTGAGGGAGAGGTCGCCGAGGTGGTTGTCGTCCCTACACAGACCAGCATAGGAACAAGAATTGAGGTAGCTATCACCGGAACTCGAGGTAGTGTGAGTGATGAAAAGGTGACTAGCTTCGAAGTGGCAGAAGGTGAAGACGACAGGCAGGAATATGCAGAAGAGTTGCTGGATAAATTTGTTTCATGGTTGGCAACGAATCATCCCGAGCTGGGAATCACAGCTGATACAGCATGGAACGGCACTACGGTCAGCCCCATATGGCTTGTTGTTTCTCACTACCTCTTCTTCTCGGAGGAATGGGAGCTTCACCTAGAATGGCACGTGATGATACCTCCGTACGACTGGGCAAAGATCGACCTCCGTCACCGGTTCGACGAACTGGAGCCATCATACGCTTTCGAGATTTCATCAGTGAATGCTACCAGCGAGCCTGTGGCGATAGAGGTGCCGGAGACGGTTTGGCGTTAAACCGAATTGGCGTATATCGAGAGGTAGACAATGAAGCCTGCACGTTCAAGACCTGGACTTCTGGCGGGCATATCTGTGCTGGCGGTGGTCTTTACCATTGCATTGACTTTTGCCACGCTGCGACTCCCGGTCATACTCGGCAATTGGCTTTCCAACTACTTCCCTGACATCCATCCCATAATAGAACCGGAACGAGTAGCCGAGTTTATGGTGATTGCCCGCCCTGTTGGCTATGCCTGCCTCGCGGTAATAGCAATCTTGGTAGTAGCAGGTTTTGTGACAGGTAAAAAGAGGTTATCTATCTTCGGCTCCTTTGCCTTTTTCTTGCCCACGTTCGGCTATTTCTTTGCTTCCATGTTTTTCCTGGCTGGTTTGGGCATATTGAGAGTTCCTTTTATCCCTTTCTGGGACCCGAACGTGAACCTCATGAACTTCGGGGATATCAGCTACCTGCCGTACATGGCTTTGGTCTACCCTTTCTGGCTTGCGCGTGTAGATATTAGAGAAGCCTTGGCCTGGATCGCCATAGGAGTTGGTCTCTTCATATTTGTTCTGGGCACTGTCACCTGGTTCTACGGCAAGGCGCAAAAAAGAAGGACTGTTGACTTCTGGATATACAAGTACATGCGGCATCCTCAGTATCTGGGCTTTATCATATGGAGCTATGGGGTAATGCTGTTCGCCTCGCAGCAGCCGGTCCCCATGGGTGGCTCGAATCCCGGCGCAAGTTTGCCCTGGCTACTAACATCGCTGGTCATAATCTGGATTGCACTGGCCGAGGAGAGCAGAATGAGAAGGGAAGACAGCGAGATGTATCTACAGTATACAGGCAGCGCTCCATTCATGTTCCACATTCCCAAATTCATTTCTGCCGTAATAACATTCCCGATGAGAATTTTGCTTGGAAAAGACCGCCCGGAGACGGGAAAGGAGCTTGTGGCCACATTTGCCCTCTACGCTACGCTACTTATCTTGCTGTCTTCTCCTTTTGTCCTGCTGGACTTTCCTCCCGGCATTGGCTGGTCTGGCTGGCCGGGGTTTATGCCGGGCGTTTCCGGACCCATAATGAGTTTTTAGGCGAGCTTGCACCCACTGTCTTCAACAGAAGGCTATCCTGTTGACTTTCGAGCGATTCCAGGGACACCGTGCCAATTATGCCGGCTACAGGTCGGTTAGTGTGTCTCCAGAATACCACCATCATATGACTTGCACTTGCAACGGACTGTCGAGCGTGCTTAAATTGAAAAGTGAATAAATTACCGGACAAAACATAAAAGGAGGTATCGATAACAATGGCAAAAAAAGCGTCAGAGGCGTCAAAAGCGCCAAAAGCGTCAGAGGCGTCAAAAGCGCCACCAACCCCACCGGCCTATCCCGCCACTTTGGCAATCGACTACCCGGACAGACCTCTTAACCGGCTAACCACGTTCTTCAGGATGTTCACCCTAATTCCGATCGCTATCATCCTGGCTTTGGTAAGTGGCGCAGGCTTTGGGGACAGACTGCATGACTGGGACCTACTATTTGCTGCGGGGGGCATCTTGTTTCTAGCGACCTTACTCATGATTCTCTTCCGGCAGAAGTACCCCAAATGGTGGTTTGACTGGAATCTAGCATTGGTTAAGTTCAGCGCACGTGTTGGCACTTATATTGGTCTGCTTACAGATGTATACCCGTCAACTGACGAGGAGCAGTCGGTCCACATTGAGATCCCATATCCTGATGTCCCCAAAGACCTCAATCGGTGGTTACCTCTAGTGAAGTGGTTTTTGGCTATCCCACACTACATAGTCCTGGGCTGCCTGGCGATTGCGGCCATCGTTTGCGTGGTGATAGCCTGGTTTGCGATTCTGTTCACAGGTCGCTATCCCAGAGGTCTATTCGACTTCGTGGTTGGTGTAGGTAGATGGGGGCTCAGAGTGGGTGCATATGCTTTTCTATTGACAACGGACCAGTACCCTCTCTTCAGTCTGGACTAGTGCATCCCGGGACAACATAATAGCCAGGCCTACCGTAGATTAGGCGCCGTGCGAGATTCTTTGGTCGCTTCACTCCCGCACAACGGCTAGGGGCGGACTATGGTTGTCCGAGTCGTTCGGGCTGCACCCTAGTTTGGGTTCTCGACGGCAGCCCCCAGATATGGATGAAGCCGGGAGAGGCACTATGGTCGAAGGCATCCCCTTTGTCGTAGGTAGCCAGACTGTAGTCGTAGAGAGAATAAGGCGACTTTCTACCCACTATCTGGCAGTTGCCTTTGAAGAGCTTCACTCTTATCGTGCCGGTGACATACCTCTGCGTACTTGCCACATAGGCGGCCAAGTCCTGACGCATGCCTGTGAACCACAGCCCGTTATAAACGAGGTCAGCATACTCAGTGGCGACCCTGGCCTTGAAGCGGAGTTGCTCTTTGGTCAGCACCAAGTCTTCCAAAGCGAGGTGCGCTTTCAGGAGGACCACGGCAGCGGGCGCCTCATAGACCTCCCTGGATTTTATGCCCACCAGCCTATTCTCCACGTGGTCAATCTGTCCTATGCCGTGCTTGCCCGCCAGCTCATGGACCTTCTGGACAAGCGCGACGGGTCCTACCTTTCGGCCATTAAGGCTTATGGGTATGCCCTTGTCAAAACCAATCTCCAGATAAGCAGGCCGCGGTGGTGTCTTTTCGATGGATCTTGTCCACAAGAAGATATCCTCGGGGGGTTCGTTCCAGGTATCTTCGAGCACACCACATTCAATGCCACGCCCCCACAGGTTCTCGTCGATGGAATAAGGGCTGGCCTTGGTGACCGGGACGGGGATATTGTGAGATTGGGCATATTTGATTGTTTGCCCCCGGGTCATCTTCCATTCCCGAGCCGGGGCTATTACCTTTAGCTCGGGAGCCAAAGCCGCTACACCGACATCAATCCTCACCTGATCATTGCCCTTGGCCGTGCAGCCGTGAGCGATCACTCTTGCACTTTCCTTCCTAGCTGCTTTAACAAGAAGTCGGACGATGAGAGGGCGCCCTAAAGCCGTGGACAAGGGATACTGCCCTTCATAAACGGCATCAGCTTGAAGGGCGGGAAAAACGTACGACTTAATGAAGGTTTCCTTGGCATCGACGACCAGCGCTTTTATGGCTCCGACTTTTAGGGCTCTCTGTCTGATAGCCTCGAGGTCGGGCACGTTGCCGATATCCACAGTCAGGGTGATGACCTTCAGGTCATATTTTTCCTGAAGCCATCTTACGGCCACGGAGGTGTCCAGGCCACCGCTATAGGCTAATACTACCTTTTCCGCCATTTAAGAACCTCCCTTGCAACAATTTGAACATCAAAAATCAAAGATGCAAAATCAAAATCACAATTGACAGCGCAAAAAGGCTCCGTCAAACTGATTTCTCTATCTTGATGTGTCATTTTGCCTTTCTTATCTCTTCCAGTGCCTCCTTCAAAATGCCTATCGCCTTGTCCACCTCCTTTTCGGTGATGATAAGGGGCGGCATGAAGCGCACGGCATTTGGCTTCAGTCTGTTGATCAACAAGCCCTTAGCAAGGCAAACTAGTTGCAGCTTGTCACCGATCTCCTGGTTAAACTCCAAAGCTATCAGGAGCCCTCGGCCTCTTACGTCAGTAATAAAATCAAATTCCTGCTTCAGCCCTCCCAGTTTGGCCAGGAAATAATTCCCAACTCGTTTGGCCTGTGCCGGTATGTTGTGGTCAATCTGGTACTTCAGGGCGGCATGAGCGGCGGCACAGACCAGCGGGTTGCCTCCATAGGTAGAGCCGTGTTCGCCCGGGGAAAAGACGGAGACATTCTCTTTGGCCAGAAACGCGCCAATGGGCACCCCACTGCCGATTCCTTTGGCCAGAGCCATTATGTCCGGCTCGACCCCATACTGCTCGTAGGCGAAGAGCGTCCCGGTTCGACCGGCCCCCGTCTGGACTTCGTCCAGCATGAGAAGGATGCCCTTTTCGCGACACCAGCCTTGCACCTTTCGGAGATAGTCATCATCAGGAATGTTTACACCACCTTCTGCCTGGATTGGTTCCAGGAGCACAGCGCAGGTCTTCTCGCTGGTGGCCCCCTTGATTGCTTCGATATTGTTGTATTCCACGTTGATGAAGCCGATTGGCAGAGGCGTGTAAGGTTCTTGGAATCTACTTTGCCCTGTGGCGGCGATCATGGCCAGAGTCCGCCCGTGAAAAGAGTCATGGGCAGTAATGACCTCGTAGGCGCCGTTGAGTCGAAGCTTGCCATACCGACGAGCCAGCTTTACTGACCCCTCGTTAGCTTCAGCGCCGCTGTTACAGAAGAAAACCCTGTCTAGACAGGTATGGTCAACCAGCAGCTGGGCCAGCTCCAGCTGGGGCACGGTATAAAACTGGGTGGATGTATGCATCAGAGTTCTAGCTTGCTTTTCCAGGGCCTTGACGACCACAGGATGGCAATGCCCCAGGCTATTTGTTGCCCAGCCAGCGACAAAGTCGAGGTATTCGCGGCCTCGGTCATCCCAGGCTCTTGCCCCTTTGCCACGAACCAGGGTCACAGGAACCCTCTTGATCGTTTGAAGAAATAGCTTCTTCTCTAACTCTTGCCAATCATTCTGAGACAATTGTTGTACCTCCTGATTTGACTATTTGCCGAGCCTGTCCGGTGATGTCGTCCCGCAAGGCGTGGGCGACCCGGCCATCTATGATGCGCACGACCTTCGAGGTAGTCAAAGCTCTAAGGCTGGCTTCTATTTTGGGGATCATGCCACCGAAAGCTATGCCGGAGGCGATCATATCCTTAGCCCCAGCCAAGTTGAGCTTCTGAACTGCCCGTTCCGAACCATCGTGGATGCCATCGACATCGGTCAGGAATATCAGTTTCTCTGCAGCCAAGGCTGCAGCAATTTCCCCCGCCGCTGTATCTCCGTTAACATTTAGCAGCGTTACTCTGCCTTCCACCGAGCCGAAACTTATGGGAGCAACCACCGGCATATAGCCGGCATTCAGCAACAGCTTCAAGGGAGTGGGGTCAACCGCGACAATTTCGCCGACATACCCCATCTCGGGGCTCTTGACGCTTGCCCAGAGCAAGTTGCCATCACATCCGCTCAGGCCTACCGCCTTTCCCCCCAGGGCTTGAATAGCTACGACCAGTTCCTTATTGACCAGGCCACCCAACGCCGCAGCCACCACCTTCAGGGTCTCCGCATCGGTAACCCTCAACCCGTCTACGAAGCTGGTGGGAATGCTCAGCCGGGCTAGCCACTCCGAAGTCACCTTGGCACCGCCGTGAACCACGACCAGGGACTTACCTTGCTTCTGAAGCTCTACCAGGTCTTCCAAGGTGGTGTCGCGGTTGCCCAGGGTGCTGCCGCCAATTTTGACGACAATGGCTTTCTTTTGCATTACGTTGTATACGCGCTGTTAATAGTAACATATTCCTCTGAGAGGTCACACCCCCAGGCGGTGGCTTTGCCGTCTCCTAGATTGAGACAGAGCTTTATGAGCACAACATCGCGGCTAGTCAAAGATGATACTATGTCCGCTTTGTTGCAGGGGGAAAAGGAACCCTGCTTCATAACGCAAACCTCATTCAAGTAGACGTCCAACCTCTCTTCTCTCACCCTGGCTCCGCTTCGACCGAGGGCAGCAACGATACGCCCCCAGTTGGGATCGTTGCCATGGATGGCAGCTTTCACCAGCGGTGAACTAGCGACAGTTCGAGCCGCCTGGCGAGCCCAAACCTCGTCTTCTGCCCGTTCTACCGTGACTTCAATAAGCTTTGTGGCTCCCTCGCCGTCCCGAGCTACGGACTTGGCCAGATGAGTGCAGACTGTGATTAAAGCTTGTTGAAAAGCGTCGCCATTATCGAAGTCAAGAAGCTCGTTACCTGCTAGCCCGTTGGCCAACAGGAGTACACAGTCGCTGGGGCTGGTATCGCCATCAACACTGATCATATTGAAGGAGCAGTCCACCGCCGAGTGTAATGCTGCACGCAGGAAATCGGCACTCACCATGGCGTCCGTGGTGACAAAGCAAAGCATGGTCGCCATGCCGGGATGAATCATACCGGCCCCTTTTGCCACCCCGCCAACAGTGAACTGGCCTTCATTTGAATCTACTCGTATGGCTATTTCTTTGGGTTTGGTATCCGTTGTCATTATTGCCCGACAAAAATCATGACCACCTTTTTGGGTCGGCTTTATCCCAGGAATTGCAGCCCTGATTCTGTCCATAGGCAGGGGCACGCCAATGACACCGGTGCTGGCGACAAGGACTTTTTCGGGGGATATGCCTAGCTTGGCTGCCGCCAGATTGGCCATTGCCATAGCATCCATCAGTCCTTGCTCACCCGTGCAAGCATTGGCACAACCGGAATTTACCACTATGGCTTGCCCCCGCCCTTTTGATATATGCCTCTGGGATAGAACAACAGGTGCTGATTTGATCTGGTTGGTAGTAAAAACGCCGGTAGCCTTGCAGGTCACTTCGGAGCAAAGAATAGCCAGGTCAAGCTCGTCTTTGCTCTTTATTCCAGCGTGCACCGCTCCGGCCAAGAATCCCGAAACCGAGGTGATATTGCCTGAAGCGATTATGTCAAACATAGGGTTCAACTATAACAAGAAACAGAGGCACCGTCTATTTCCGTGACCTCACAGCCCAGCCGGTTCTTTTTCAAACTACCCCTCAGTCCATACGTGACCTATAATTCAAGCCAGAAATTGCCTTCGCCAACTATCTCACTCAATTCCCCAGCCAATTCGGGGCAGTAATTGATTGTTATATCGGGCATCTCCAGGTTAGTGATTTCACCATCGCCGACGACAGCCAGAGAAACCTTATCCTGGCCGGGATAACTCTTTAGGATATCTACAATTCTGTGA
>JAOUDT010000171.1 GCA_029859145.1 Dehalococcoidia bacterium | reverse complement strand
AATTCCAGAGACAGAATACCGGTTAGGCCTAGCACGGATCAGACGTCATCCCCACGGAGTACTAGCTAGAATCGCCACGTAGTGAAATTGTTGGGCCCGTCTGTAACAATTCCTGAACCTGAGCTACAAAATCCTATCGGGGAGAAACCTAATTGTCAAAAGGCTATTGAAGCTGGGTGAGGGAAACCCCATGTCCTCACTTCTGCTGTTATGCGTTCGAAACAGCCTGACCTTGAAGCGGATTGCACTATATCTGATTTGCAGATTGACGACCACGAGACTTCGTGCTATCATAATTTTTTTATCGTAGCTGACCGCTGCAAGAATCGTTCGAGATCGGTTTCGTGAGCAAACACCACACTTGCCGAAAAGTATTTCTCTTCTTGTTAACTGGCATCCTAACACTGTGCCTGTTGTCAAGTAGCCTTCTTTTCAGTACGCATAGTGGAATTACTTCTGCCACCAACAGCTTCTTCCCCGATTTCATTGCCAATCTCAGCCATAGAGCAACCTATGAAGTATTGAAGACAAACAATTCACAGGTCCGTGAATTGCTGTTAGGCCCACCGTGGATATATGACCTATTGATAACAGGGATCTGGCTAGAGTACGAGTCAACGGTGTGTTATGAAATAATGAACCAGGCGAACGTCGAATCGCCTCCTACCACAACTAAGATACAGATCTATTTGGGAAGGTGTGATGGTTACGAGACGATTTATCAAAGGGAGCCTGGTTTGCCTGGTGGAAGCAGCAGAATGGTATGCCTTAATATTTCATCTCTTCCTGAGAATTGGTGCTGCTGCAAAATGCTCACGGTGAAAGTGGAAGCAGACTATGATGCTATTGTCGACTCCGAATCCCCTGACACGACCTCAAACGATGTATTAACGGCAACCTTTGGCAATCTATGTGCCGACGGAATACAGAATCAGGGTGAGCAGGGTATTGATTGCGGTGGATCATGCCCGGCAAGCTGCCGTGACTGCTTTGCCGATCCAGAATTCGGGAGCGCTGAAAACGCCGACTACTTCTCCTTGCAGTCAAGCGTTGTCCTCAATACAGCCAGACTGGCCTTACAGGAGTATGCCAACTGCCTCAGAGACCCTGATTGCCGAGCTACCTTGCGTGTAACCGATCCCCTCATGGATTTCTCCATGGTTACCGCTGTCGATCTAGAGCAGAACACAGACTACATAATGGAGGCAGTGGCGTACTACGTTGATCAGCGTACCACGTCTATGGACGACGGCAATTGTGGTATATGCGACCCCGGTGGTGGGGTGTCATGGGACCCTGGCGGAGCTATCGACGCCGAGGATATGATTGAGCTGAGTGGTAGGAGGAGCGGCTTCCTAATCGGTAACCAGTTCGTCGATACCTGCCCCAATGACTACTGTGGTGACTGTGAAGACTACGCCATCTTGAGGGAAGCCCTGATGAGGCGTCTGGGAGTAAGCTGGAGATGTGCCTTCTGTGCCGACCACTATGCTAGTTATTTCGGAGGTGGGCATACCTTTAACCTCGTTTACTACCGAAATAAATGGAGAATCATGGACTATGGTCCCCTGGGCACTTACTTTTCCGTAAGCCAATACTGGAGTTCACATGAGCCACATAATGTCTGGAACGATAGAATGGGGGAATACTGGTGTCCGGAGTGGAGAGCAGATCCGGCGTGCTTGTACTGTTGTAATCTTGACCCCTATAGTCTGACCCAGAATTACAATGGCGGAGAGGCCTGTGGTAGCGGATGGCTTACCTACTATGAAGAGTGCGCCCCATAGAAAGATTAGGAAGAGAATAAACATGAAGCCAAAGATCGCAGTGATAATGGTGCTGCTGTTAAGCACACTGTGTCCCTTTCAGGTGGCATTGGCCAGCAATTTGTTCTACGTAGGGGACATCATCATAGATTCTGTCAGCATACGAGTAGAGGCAGACGATGAGGCAACTGTCAATGCCGTCTACATATTGGCAAATCGTGGTAGCCAACATGAGGAGATTGATTTGCGGTTTGCCCAATCTCCGGTGCCATTAGAGCTGAACGGTGAAGAGCTAGGCAACCCAGTCGTGTTCAGGCCAGGCGAAAGGAAATCTGTCAACCTGACCTATGATCTAAATATCACTGGAGAGACGACAAAGACGCTGTCTCTCGACCCTACTATGCTATTCAACGGAAAGCCAAACTCAGTGCCAGCCAAAGCGCTGCTGATAGAAGTTCTGCTCCCCGAGGGAATTAGCGGGCTTGTTTGGGCGAACCAGCAACCTGATGAGGAAGGCTCTGAGGATGGCAGGAAATCCTATTCATGGAGTGGCGCCGATGTGTACGCAACTCCATTGTCTGCAAAGTGGAGCACTCTTCAAGTTGAGCTAGGCATAGAGAAAAATGCTAGCCCACAAGAGATTACCACCTCAGATCAGATAATAGTAGTGGAGATAACTATAGAAAACAAGGGCGAGACAGCGGTTGAGGATATAGCAGTCGTCGACCAATGCATGGCATTGGATTTTGAGGTAGCTGAACCTTCGTATGAATTCGGCAAGCAAGAGCCTTGGCTATTCTGGAGGAAGAACATTAATTCGCTGGCGCCGGGCGAGATCATGACCTTGGCTTATTCAGTAAAATATACTGGATCGAGTTCTCAAGATTATGTTTTTGAACTAAAACCCTGCGTGGTCACTGTCGGTGGACATCTGGTGTCTTTATCAAACAGAGTGAAGATGATCCAGACAGGTTGGGCAACGCCGGCTCCAACAGACTCAGAAGTTCCGATGGGATCAGAAGCTGAACCATTACATTTCCCCTCAGTCCCGTTGCTGGGCGGCATTATACTTATTCTGGCAATAGCGAGGGGGGTATATTTCATCTGGAGACGTAGACACCCTAGGTAGGCGAGCGTCAACTAGGGCACTGCCTGCATATCAGCATTGATTGCTAGCTTTGAGAGGGGTAGTGACTTTGTGATATAGGCCCAGATCGCCCATTATTTGACACGTGTGAATACTGAGCTTGGCGCTGGAAAATCACGTTGAGCAGAAGCTTGCTTTTCGTGAATCTGCCACCAGAACCTCGAATACCCCTCTCGGATATTTACCTCCCTTCCGAGTGGGCGATCCTAGAGAGACTATACCGTTTGGGCTCACTAAAGATTGACTATCGTTTTCCCAAGATGCCACA
>JAOUDT010000170.1 GCA_029859145.1 Dehalococcoidia bacterium | reverse complement strand
AGGCGAACCGGTCTGCCATATCTGTTTCAGCGACGATAAATCGTAATCACTGGCCGGCTTAATGTTTTCGGTCCTGAGATAGTTAATGTAGCTAGCGCTGCAGCCAAACAGAGTGACTCTCTCATCCTGAATCAGTTTCCACATGGCCCCCGGCCCGGGGTAGCTGGGATTGCCATCGTACAGAACAATGGTGTTGCCTGTGGCCAAAGAAGTCAGCATCCAGTTCCACATCATCCAGCTACAAGTCGTGATAAAGAAGTGAACATCATCTCGCTTCAGATCAGTATGAATTATCAACTCCTTCAGTTGATTTACCAGAATTCCAGCGGCTCCTTGAGCCATGCACTTCGGCTTGCCAGTCGTCCCTGACGAAAACATGATAAATACGGGATGGTCTGCGGGCAACTGTTCAAACTGAATTTTGGGCGTCCCTCTCGATAGGAAATCATCATAATGTACAGAGTTGGGGATATGCCTGATATCGGGTCTTTCTTCCCTGTAGCGCGCCACCACGACTTTCTCGATAGAGGGCACCCCCTTGACGATCTCAGCAGCGCTGGAAAGAGAATCGAAGGCTTTCCCTTTGTAGAAATAGCCGTCGACGGTAAACAAGACCTTCGGTGCGATTTGACCAAAGCGATCAATGGCTGCTCCAGGACCTATATCGGTGGCACAGGAAGCCCAGACCGCACCGATGCTCGTGCTCGCAAGCATCGCCACAGCCGTTTCTATCATATTGGGCATGTAGGCGGCTACCCGGTCTCCGGGCTTGAGTCCCATTCCTCGCAGAGATTGTGCCAGGCGTGCCACAGAGTCATACAGCTCAGCGTAGCTCATCGTGGCTGACTTCTGAGTTTCTCCTTTGAAGATGAACGCTGTATTCTTGTCCCTGTATCTCAATAGGTTTTCGGCGAAATTCAGCCTCGCTCCTATGAACCATTTTGCGCCCGGCATCTTGGTCACATCATCAACCACCGTTTCGTATCGTTTGGACGCCTTCACCCCGACAAAATCCCACACAGAAGCCCAGAAATCGGGTATCTTGTCTATGGACCAGTCATAAAGCTCTTTGTAGGTATGAAAGTTCTGTTTGTGTCGTTCATTAACGAACTCTATAAAACGAGTTATGTTTGCGTTCTTCTTTCGCTCTTCCGTCGGCTCCCAGAGCAACTTGCCCATGCCATGTCTCCTTTGTTTCGTAAGTGCTTCTGCTAGTCTGCTCCCTATGAATTATATGCCTAAGACCGGGAATCCGTATCATCGGCTACAGGTATCCAGTATATATCAAGAATTGTGTTGGTGGGGTCCTCCCTCCGGAAGCAAGCTTTGACCTTCATGCCTATTTCGGCGGTTCCGTATTGGAGATAACCTTTGAATATAGTACACACGCCAGGCAACTCAACGTCAATCTGGAAATAAGGGGTGGTGAGCTCTATACCGGCGCCGGCGTACTCCACACGCGCATAGGTATGCACTGTGCCGATTATCGGCTGGGGCAATTCTTCCCAGGTCATGGGCTGGTTGCAGTCAGGGCAGTCAGCCCGGGGCGGAAGCCACAGCCTGTGCTCTCCACATTCAGGATTGACGCATTTGGTGGCCAGCAATCTGCCCTGTGTCAGACCCTTGAAGAACGGCGAGAGTTTCCCATAAGTATGCCTGTGCGCCAGATTCCTCGGCCACTCTATCACCAGGGCTGGTTCGGATTGAAGCACCTTCGCAGGTTTGCCAGTATACTTTGTTATCTTTTTCTTTGTTGCCACGGTTCTCCTCCTTCAAAAGGCCTTCCTGAGAATGCCTACCGTTACATGTGACCCGACACCGGCGTGGGATACCCACAGCGCCTGCTTGCCACTAGGTATCTGGAGGCTCTTCCAGTCTTCCGGCTTCTTCTTGCCAAAAGACTCCCAGATCCTGGGGTCACCATGAAACTTATCATATTTGCCCTGTAGTTGCCAGAGGCACTCAACTCCTTGAAAGATGCCAGTTGCCCCGACAGCATGCATGGTGCCTATTAGCCCTCCGGACAGATTGGCCGGACATTTGCCGCCGAAGTAGGCATCACCAGATTCAATGTAATCGGGTTCCTGTCCGTAAGGACGGAGTCCGATGTCCCCATAGGTCTGAATGTCACTTATGGTAAATGCATCATGCAGCTCCACCAGGTCAAGCTCTTCAAGCGGGTTGGTGATGCCGGCCGTTCGGTAGGCGAAATAAGCGGCAAATCGTGCGGCAGCAAAGCTTTCGAACCCCGGCCACCGTTGGCCCTCTTTTTTGCGCAGGCCCTTGTACATTTCGGACGTCTCGTGTGGCAGAAGCGGGATCTCCATGTCTCTGCGGTCCGCCACCCTCAAGGTATGGCTCCCGCCGGCTATGAAAAGCTCGCAGGGTTTATCGGTCAACTTGTAGGCGGTCTTCTCATCGCAAAGCAGCATGCAGGCGGCGCCATCGGTCATGGCACAGCATTCCAGGAAACGTAACGGGTAGGTTGACATCGGGCTGTTAAGGACGTCCTGAATTGTGTATTTGCCAGGCTGCTGGGAATACGGCGAGTAATAGGCGTAGAGGTGATTCTTGACCGCCACTTTGGCTCTGGTCTCCTCGGAGAGATTGTAGGCCCAGGCGAAGCGGACGGCCATAGGGGCATAGTAGGCAGAATAGATGCGGGAAAGCCTCGTTTCAAAGTCTTTGCAGGCTGCGGTGGCAATGTAGTAGTTGCCTGTCCGCGTATCCACTTCAGACATGCGCTCCCAGCCCGCCGCCAGCGCCACGTCAGCGTATCCGCTGGCTATCGCCATAGCGGCTGTCAACACTGTGGATCCGCCCGTGGCCCCGCCAGTCTTGATACCTATATCATACATCGGGTCAAGACCGAGGTAGTCGGTGACCTTGGCTTCGCACAGAAGCTGGTCTTGAAAGTGGTCGGCAAATTCGCCGCAGGCAAGAAAGTTGATTAACCCCTTGATTTCCACGGGAGAAACCTTCAGGTCATTATTCTCCAGCATCTGCCGGAACGCCACCATCACCTGTTCTTCGATCTTCATTTCCGGGCAGAACTTCTTATAGTTTGTCAGACCACCGGCAACGGCAAATACCTTTCTGTTCCACTTCGGAATACGCCAATTTCCTTCCTTCAAAGTAATCACTTCAGTAACTCCTTTCTATATTTGTTACCGATACCAGTT
>JAOUDT010000169.1 GCA_029859145.1 Dehalococcoidia bacterium | reverse complement strand
GAATCGGTTCGAGGGCACTTGCGGATATCTTAATACCTAGTGATGCTGCCAGTGAATTTACGGCAAAGTACCTGCGTGAGTGTGCTGCTCCGGAGATCGTTGCCAAAATACTAGACTTCGCATATAGGAGTGATGTAGTACATCTTCTTGCCAGTCTCCGGGTTGCGACACTGGTGCTCCATCGCCATCAAGACCGTGCCATCCCATTCAGGCTAGGGAGAGAGATGGCATCTTTGATTCCGAATGCTCACTTCGTCCCACTGGAGGGAAAAGAGAATCTTCCTTGGCTCGGTGATTCTGAATCAGTGCTCCGCGCTATTGCCGAGTTCCTTGGTGACCCGGTCACCGTTGACCAAGCAGTAGATTCTAGACGGCCAATCGCGCCAAACCTTACTGTGGCTGTGGATGACCCCGTGGCAAGGGAGGCACGGTCTTTCATCGGAAGGCTGGATTGCGTCGCTCTATCGCGATATCGTGTTGTCGGTGACTATACCAGATATGAAGAGACCGTGCGTAACACCTTGAAGGACGTCCGGCACAAGATTGCAGCTGGATTTGACAGCCCGAGTCGGAAGCGGAGAAACTATCTTGTCTGGGCAGCGCCCGGCAGTGGCAAAACCTATTTCGTCCAGCAGCTAGCAGCCTCACTGTCTCAGCCTATCCGTTACCAGGAGTACAACCTGGCCAAGTATAACCGCGAGGAATTCCTCGCCAGCCTTGGTCAACTCGATGCCGAAAGCAAGCCGTGCCTCTGCTTGATTGATGAGGTCGATGCCAAACCTGAAGAAACTTGGCCGTATGAGATGCTCTTGCCCTACCTGGACGCCAGCGTTGACAGAGACAAACGATTTGTCTTCGTTTTGGCGGGCAGTTCTGGCTCCAACCTCGTAGAAATGAAGGGACGTATTGCTTTGCGGCCCAAAGGTGCCGACCTCTTAACCCGTATTCCAGATGGGAATGAGTATGAGATTCCGCCACTGGGTCTTGGAGACCGGGTGCTTGTCGTCCTCAGCCAGTTCAGGCAAGCAGGACAGGAGGCAGACAGAGAAATCAAAGAAGTGGAGAAGCTCAGCCTGTATTATGTAGCACTCAATTCACGTTTGGCCAATGCTCGCCAACTGCGCGAGTTGGCTGTACGGGCTACCGAGCGCCTGCCAACAGGTGAAGATAGAATAAAGTATGACCACCTGTTCGGTGCCGGAGATCCAGAGAACAAGGCATTCTGGATGCAGTCACTCCCAGCTACCGCAGAACTTGCCAACAGATTTGTCACACTAGAGGACTGACTCATTTCCCTCAGCGTTAGTTACAATAACCTGGCAAAACAAAGAACAATAGTGTCACGCTAAAACGACAGCCCTCCCGGCGCCATCCAGGAGTTTCTGAGCAGGCTCCGACACAAGCCCGCAGGCGTTTTCAATCGGTCACTGCTCGTGGGATGCAGCCCGCTTTCACCAGGGCATCGTGAGTTGCCTTAGCACTGTTTATCATGGACTCGACTTTGCTGCGCAATTCCTCGCGGCTGATTTTCACCGAGGCAATTCCTTCCTTCTGAGCTTCCATCCCTACGTCTACCGCTTCCTGAACAAAAGCCCCCGTTTCCCCCATTGTTGGCACGATGTTATCTTCGTTCATGCCGCGCTCTTCGGCATATTTTGCCAGTGACCGGGCAGCCACAATGCACATTTCATCCGTGATGGTCTTTGCCCCGACATCGAGAACACCGCGAAATATAGCGGGAAAGCCCACGGAATTGTTTACCTGGTTGGGGAAATCGGACCTGCCGGTGCCTACAATTCTGGCTCCTGCCTCCTTGGCTTCCCAGGGCCAGATTTCAGGTATAGGATTGGCGCAAATGAAACATATGGCATCCTTTGCCATTACCTTGACTTGCTCAGGCGTAATTACTCCAGGCCCCGACTTGGCGTAGGAGATAAGTACATCGGCACCCTTCAATGCCTCAGTTAGGCCGCCAGTCCTTTTCTCACCGTTGGTAGTCTGGCAAAATCGCCACTTGTCGGCATATTCCTCTTTCTTTTCTGCTATGTCATTCCGTTCGGGATGGAGGATGCCTTTGCTATCAACTACTATGGTAGCCTCAGGCTTAGCCCCGGAGGCGAAAAGAAGCCTGGCAGAAGCTACGTTGGCTGCTCCCGAACCCATGAGGACAACCCTCACCTCGTTCATCTTCTTGCCCACAATCTTCAAAGCGTTTATCAACCCGGCCAGCATCACTGTAGCTGTACCTTGCTGGTCGTCATGCCACACGGGAATCTCAGCTTCAGCTCTCAGGCGATCCAGAATGTAGAAGCACTTGGGATTGGCAATATCCTCCAGATTGATGCCGGCGAAAGATGGCTGCAGCCATTTAACTGCCTGAATGATTTCATCAGGGTCTTTGGTATTCAAACAAATAGGCACAGCATCTACACCACCGAGGTACTTGAACAGAAGGCACTTTCCTTCCATGACGGGATAGCCCGCCTTGGGACCAATATCCCCGAGTCCCAGTACCCTGGTGCAGTCCGAAACAACAGCTATAGTGTTCCATCTGTTAGTCAACTCTCCAAATTTCGACTCGTCTGCCTTTATCGCCCGGCAGGGCTCAGCAACGCCAGGAGTATAGTAAATGGCAAAATCGTTGTAATCACGGACCTGGCATTTGGGCACTGTCTGCATCTTACCCCGATAGAAGGCATGCAATTTCATAGCATCTTCGGCTGGTTTCTTTGCCTTGGCCAAGAGTTCTTCCTTGGTTACTTTTTGTGACACGATTTCCTCCTTTTAACAGATTGCTGTGAACATATTGGCTACAGAAGCCGGGTTGCGCTTTCTTGCCTCTTTGGGACATGAGGCAGGTCACACTTCTGGCACTAGCTCGTAACTGCCCGGGACAGTGTCCAGGATAAACACCAAACGCTGACTGGCCTCCAGTCTTCTCGTTTGTCCACTCGGGATGAGACTCGCCACGCTCGAAGTAAGTTTGACTCTCTTCAGTTGCATCCTCCCTCTCACTCCCAGACTTCCTCTTCGGCCAGGTCTTCCTCCAGCCCTAATTCTTCGTCTGCGTCTTCCAAATAGTTCAAGGGGCCTTCATGGCTAAGGGATTCTTTTCGACCCAGAAATGGGCGAGAAAAGACCCTCCTTATCTCA
Source organism: Dehalococcoidia bacterium (assembly GCA_029859145.1). Classification (GTDB taxonomy): domain Bacteria; phylum Chloroflexota; class Dehalococcoidia; order GIF9; family AB-539-J10; genus RBG-13-51-36. The sequence continues at coordinate 40 of JAOUDT010000169.1, read as the reverse complement.
GCGCCGCATTCGGGGCATCTTGTCAGCGGTTCATCGTTTA
>JAOUDT010000014.1 GCA_029859145.1 Dehalococcoidia bacterium | reverse complement strand
CGATAAAGAGTATCTCAAGACTCACGCCGTTGGCGTCGAAAAGTACGAGGCCTATGTCATGGGCCAAGAAGACGGAGTGCCCAAGACGCCTGAGTGGGCGGCGCCCATCACAGGTGTGCCATCTCGTATAATCAAGGCGCTGGCCGAAGAGTGGTCGAGCAAACGCACCACCGTGGTCATCGGTAATGGTGGCCCTGGTATTCGAGGTCCCTATGCTACGGAGGCAGCCCGCCTGCAGAATATCTGTCTGGCCATGCAGGGACTTGGCAAGCCGGGCGTCAACCAGGCTAAGATGATAGAGTGGGGACTTTTCGACAAGCCGGATCAGTACGCGCAACCCAAGCCCCTACGTGTGCCCAACCTGCGCAAGGCCTACAGGGGTGGCCATCCCGATGAGACAAATCACCCCTCATTTATCCCCAAGACCTATGTACCGAAGGCTATTTTAGAAGGTCAATGCGATTGGTACGGCTGCGAATCGGAGACGGCTCCCCGCGAAGACCAGTTTGTGCACTACAAATACCCGGCGGACGGTTGCTCCAAGATCCACATGGTCTGGACGGACTCGCCGTCCTGGATCACATCCTGGAACTGCGGCAACGACTACATCCGGGCGATGCGTCATCCCGATATCGAGTTCATGTTCGCCCAACATATATGGCTGGAGAACGAGTGTTTGCTGGCCGATATTATTCTTCCGGTGAATACCAAGCTCGAAGAGGACGATATTGCGGTCGACATCTTCAGCGGCCAGTACAACCTGCTGTTTCCGGAACACAAGTGCACGGAGCCCCTCGGCGAGTCGTACAGTGACTACGAGATCGTATGCAAGATTGCTGAGCGCCTGGGGTTGTTGAAAGAGTATACGGAGGGCAAATCTATAGCCGACTGGATCAAATACGGCTGGGAGATTTCCCGCTGTGCCGACCTGATTAGCTGGGAGGAGCTTAATAAAGTGGGATACTATGTGGTGCCCACAGCCGATAATTGGGAGGATGTGCCCGCTGGCTTTTACAACTTCTACAAGGATCCGGAGAAGAATCCGCTTTCGACACCGACCGGCAAGCTTGAATTCGAGGCCACCGGCCTTGTCAAGCACTTCCCTGGTGATCTGGAGCGGCCACCGGTGCCGAAATGGATTGCGAAAGGCATTAGCCACGAGGAGACTATCGGCACAGAGCGCTCCAAGAAGTATCCGCTGCTTGTGTGCTCCAACCACCCGCGCTGGGGCGTCCACTCGGAGCACAAGGATATGATTTGGCTGCGCGAAATTGAGACCTGCAAGGTACGGGGTCCCGACGGATACCAGTATCAGCCGGGCTGGCTGCACCCCTCGGAGGCAAAGAAGCGGGGCATTAAGAATGGAGACGTCATTTCGATCTATAACGACCGCGGAACGGTGTTGGCGGGCGCATACATCACCGAGCGCATCATGCCCGGTGTGGTGTATATAGATCACGGCGCGAAGTGGGACCCAATTGCCCTTGGGGAGATCGATCGTGGTGGTGCCATCAACACTATCGTGCCCCGCAACACCACTTCGAAAAATGCAGTTGGCCATGCAGTGAGCGGCTTCCTGGCGCAAGTCGAGAAGACCGACATGGAAGCGCTCAGACGCAAATATCCGGAAGCCTTCGAGCGTCCCTTCCACCCTTATGCAGGTCCCGGCGTAGAAGGCTGGATGAAGGAGGTAAAAAATGGGTAAGGCCCTGATCATCAACTACGATATTTGCAACGGTTGTTACAATTGTCAGATTGCCTGTAAGGACGAGCACGTGGGCAACGACTGGACTCCCTATGCCAAGCCTCAGCCCGCGACCGGGCACTTCTGGATGAAAATCACTGATATGGTCAGGGGGACTGTTCCCAAGGTCAGGGTCACATATCTTCACGATGTATGTCAGCAGTGTGATGAAGCGCCCTGCATCCCCGCCTGTACAGCACAGGCGATATACAAGAGAGACGACGGCATAGTTATCATCGACCCCGTAAAATGCTGCGGCCACAGGAATTGCATCGATGCATGTCCCTATCGGGTGATCTATTTCAACTGGGACCTCAATATAGCGCAGAAATGCACCATGTGTGCTCACCTCCTGGATAATGGATGGAAAGAACCCAGATGCGTGGATGCATGTCCGACTGGAGCACTCAGGTTCGGTGAGGAAGAGGATCTGAAGGACGAGATAGGCAAGTCTGAGGTACTACATCCCGAGTTCGAAGCTAAGCCGCGCGTATATTACATGGGCCTACCCAGGAGCTTCATAGCTGGAGCTGTTTACGACCCAGAACAGGACGAGTGTATCAAAGACGCAACCGCCACCCTAACGGACTCGGACACTGGCGAGAAATTCACAGTCAAGACTGACGACTACGGGGACTTCTGGTTTGAGGACATGAAGGTTGACCATACTTATTCCTTGAGGATAGAGAAGGACAAATACGATCCACAGGAGCTACGGAACATAAACACAGCAAAGGACGTGAACGTCGGGGACATAAAGCTTCACAGAAAGGTGAAGGCCGCAAAATCCTGAATTGATCGTGCGCTGCCCGTGTTCCACCGGGCCTGCGGACAAGAATAGGTAACCGTTGGTTTGTCGAGCAAGACCCGAACGCCGTCTGCAATCTTGTCTTCGGCTTGGTACTCCTGTGCCAAAAACAAAGCCAGTCTTACCGCCGCTTGGTTAGGTCTACTGCTCCCAGATACTTGTCAGTTTTCAGGTCAATAGCGACCGTCTTCCCTTTGTACCCATTACATTCAAACTTTACAGAGTACTTCCCCGCACCCAGGCCATCAAATTCGAAATCTCCGAAGTTGTTTGTTGAGGTTTTCGTTGACTTGCCAGTAGATTGCTTGGTCAGGGTTACCGACACTCCTTCAGCACATTCATCCGTGTCACCATACACAACGGAGCCAGCAATGAAAAGCTTGGGCACACCCAGGTAGTAAACTCTCGGCTTGGCTTTGCGTCCAGGATCAAGGGCCTCAGTTTTCCTGGAAGCCACAATTTTGGCAACGTCGGTCCTAGCGTCCGCCAGGTCACCAAAAATCAAAGCACGGCTGGGACATACCTGCACGCACTTGGGAATCTTCCCCTGCTCAAGCCTTTGTACGCAGAACGTGCACTTTTGTGGGAGCTGTTTTTCTTCGTTCCAGAATATTGCCTGATAGGGGCAGGCGTCCACTATCTGCCTTTGTCCGACGGCCTTCTTGGGGTCTATTATCACTATCCCATCGGGCCTCTTATACACCGCGCGGTTCTTGGCAGCCTTAACACAGGGCGCGTTGTCACAGTGCATACAAAGTACGGGTATGTATGCCACCTTCACGCAAGGACACACTCCACGCTCTTTCTTCACCAGGTCCATCCAGAATTGTCCATGCCTGGGCTGGGCCGCGGAATAAGGGGGATAATCGTTATCCCAGTACTCGTCTTTGCAGGCTATGAAACAGCTGTAGCAAGCATTGCACTTCGTTATGTCTATTACCATACCCCATTTAGCCATACTTATTCCCTCCTCTTTTCGATTTCAACCAAGCAGGAATTCGGAGCCATGCCGCAGGCATTCTTAGATATAAAACGATGGGGTGTCAGCAGGTTGATACATCCGCCTCTATCCGGCGATTCGCCGGGCTCTCCGATTGGGTCATAAACAGCGCAGGACTCATACGAATGAGCCATGCCATACGGGACACGCTCTGTAACCTGTGCTGCACATATGACAACTGCTCTGTCGTTGTAGACGTTGACCAAATCACCATCTTTTATGCCCCTTTTCTCGGCGTCTCTGGAATTCATCCGAATCACCCAGTAGTACCGTCCATCTTCCTTCTTAACCCTGTGTTCCGGTATTTCATTTATCCAGCTATCTTTGCCGTCATACATGGTGTGGAAACTATACCTTGGGTGAGGCGTAATGAGTTGAAGGGGGTATTTGGAGTAAAGCTCCTTTGTGTGATGCCCTTCCCAGGAAGGGATATACTTGGCTACAGGCGGCCTTTCCCAGTCATCGGGGTCGAACCGTTTGAGGCTTTCTGCTTCAAACTCTATTTTACCGGTCTGGGTAGCCAGATTACCTTCGGCATCCGGTATGCTTGCTATCCCTCCACCCACAGGTCCCCAGTCTGGTGTATCGTTCTTCCGGCCCTCGGCAAACCATCTCAAACTTGGTGTGGATCTATAGGGTTTCGGCAGTGGGACAACGAAGTAGCCTTTCTTCTCAAAATCCTCCCAAGAAATGTACTTGGGCAGGTCAGTTACTTGGAACAGCTTCTTTACCCAGTCCAGCTCTGTTAAGCCGCCCTCAGTGAATTTCTCGTAGAAGCCAAGCCTTTCAGCCACCGCAGCGAATATGTCGTAATCCGCCTTGGATTCTCCCAGCGGTTCAATACATTTCTTCTGCAGCACTATTGTCCGATGGTTGACTGTATAATGGCAATGAGGAATATAGCCTGAGCAGTTAGCCCACTCGCCAATGTCCCATCGCTCAAAATTGGTGCAGGCTGGAAGTATCAAATCAGCAAGTTGCGCTTCACCCTCCATCCAGATTGACTGGTTAACCACAAACTCAAGCCTGGGACTCCGGTACATCCTCACCCACCTGTTTGTGTTGTTCATGGTGCCGATATAGGAACCACCATACCGCCAGAACATTTTCACCTCGGAGAACCCATCTTCGGGATACTTGTATTTCTTGAGCTGATATTCAGGCGAAGTGCCACAAAAGCCCTTGCCTCGCCACTCTTGAGGCGGATTCAAAATGCATTCAGGAAGTAGAATCCTGGGTATATGCTGTCCCCCGGGATCATTCACTTCAGACCTTATCGGATGTTTTGTTATTCCTCGTGCGATCATTTGGAAGCCCGCCGCAGAGTTCAGAGCGTCAGCCGATATTCCCCCTTCAGCATATCCCGGGAAGAAGAAGTCAAAATTCTGGGGGGCACCGTAGTTTGTTGTCCATATGTTGCTCCCTGGCTTGCCCATCCCCTGCATGGCTGCCAGCATAACCATATACCTTGCCCATTCTGTCCCATAGGCTGTCCTGCAAGCTCCTCCCCCAAGCGCGCTCCCGGAGGCCAGCATAGTCTTACGCCTGGCCCACTCTCTCGCCAGGGCCCTAATCTCTCGTGCCGGTACTCCCGTTTCTTTCTCAGCCCATTCACTCGTCTTGGCAAAACCATCTTCTTCACCGAGTATATAGGCTTTCCACTTCTCAAATCCGTGCGCATGTTCCTTAATATATTCCTTATCGTACGTGCCTTCCGTAAGCCAGACATAGGCGATAGCTGCCGCCATCGCTGTATCGGTTCCCGGCCTGGGAGCAAACCATTTGTCAGCAAAGTTCAGAGCGGTGAAATTGTAATGCTGGTCTACTACAATCATTTTCACCCCTAGCTCCTTGAGCCAGGAACGCCACTGATTTGACTCCTGCCCTCCATAGATTCCGGAGGTGCTTTCAGGGTCGGAGGACCAGTAGATCACCATCTCGGCGTGTTTCAAGGCATCTTCCAGGAGATCGTATTGCGATGAAATGCCTAGTCTCCAGGCAAACCCCCACATGTGCATTGCCCCCCAGTGCCAGCCCTCCCAGCTATCCGGATTGTGATCCACATAGGTAGCATTCAATATTCCCATGAACCTGAACAGGCTGCTGTGCCTGTAACCCACGTTGCCCCAGTTGTGATGTGAAGAAGGCGTGGTGAGAACTGCGCCAGGCCCATAAGTCTTGTGGACGCGCTCTATTTCCTTGGCCAGAATATCTAAGGCTTCGTCCCAGCTGATTCGCTTATAACCTGACGTACCTCTGTTTTCAGCCTTTCTATCTGCTTGCGGATTGAAATCAACTCTCTTAAGGGGATAAAGAATCCTATCGGGTGAATATATCCTTGACCTTTCGGCCAAGGCATAGTTTGCAACGTTCGCCATTCTGGTAGGGGAAAACTTCCTTCCCCGTGCTTTTATGACCCAGGATTCAGCATCGTCGGGACCGAGCTCCAAGGGTTCAACGCGTGTTATTTTCCCATTTCTGACGTAGACAAAGAGCGGGCCGCCGACAGTACAATTTGTGAAAACCTGTTCTCCTTGCGCCGAACGAGCCATATGCTTCCACCTCCTTTTTCGTCTGACTCAGCTTACATTCTAGTACTGTGAACGCACAACAGTCAACATCATATTGATGAAGAATTGTCTGTTTGATATACTTAGGTGCAAACTCAGGCAAGCTTACGAACGGGGAGGCAAGACATGCAGGTACTTAACAAACTCAGAACAGTGTCACGGTCAAGAGACATTTTGCGTTTATTCATCGGGATTCTGGTCTTTGGTTCGATTTGGGGGCTTGTGGAAGCTACTCTGGGTGGGGCTTTACACCTTGTCCATTTCGCCTACAAAGGAGCAATCACCGGAGGCTTCGGCATGGCAATAATGGCGGCATTTGTCGTCACCTATCGGCGGCCCAAGCTCGCATTCTGTATTGCAGTGACCGCCGCCCTGTTCAAGCCGCTGAGCGCCCTGATTTATGGCCAGCCTATTTTTGCTCCCTTCGTGTACAACCCGGCCTCGGCAATCCTTCTGGAAGGACTGGCGTTCAGCCTGGTGGTCAGCCTGCTGTTCAAAGGTTTTGAAAGCAGTATCAAGACGCGTATTGGTGCTGGTGTTGCAGCGGGATACCTGAGCTTCATCCTTTTCGGCGTTCTAGCATCAGCGGCTGGTATGGGTAACTGGGCATCCTGGGGACTTGTAGAGAGAGTCAGTTCAGTGTTTGCCAATGGTACAGGTCTAGCCATCGTAGGCACTTGTTTGCTGCTCCTTGGGCATCTGGTGAGTACAAAGCTCCGACCCAACTTCTGGCAACTTATGACTGTGAGACCCAGGGCCTTCTATGCCAGCACCATAGCCATCACGGCCTTTTGCTGGATCGGCGCGGCAGTTGCCTTCGCATCAGGTCTTTAGTGAGACTGCTCGTTGTAGGTGAACCAGGGTCGGGCAAGACCAGTTGGTGCAGGGAGTACATCGACCGGCGGCGACAATCCGGTTCTAGCGTTGGCGGTATCCTCTGTCCGGCGATAGAGCAGCAAGGTCAACGAGTTGGCTCCAACGCAGTTGACCTCCTCACTGGCGAAGAGCTCCCTTTTGCACGGCTGTCACGTCACGAGTCTTTCAAACGAGGGGAAAACGTTGGTGACTACACCGTCAGCAAAAAAGGGATATCGTTTGCCTGTGACGCCATTAGGCGAGCGGTTGAAAACAGATGCGACCTGGTGGTCATCGATGAAGTTGGCCCGTTGGAGCTGCGTGGAAACGGGCTCATGCCTGCAGTCGAATTAGCTTTAGTATCAGCGGTCGACGCCCTAATAGTAGTAAGGAGTTCGCTAAGAGAAGAACTTCAGAGGCGTTTCCCCCATTACGAATTTGTGGTCGTCGCTGACTTGACACAATCCTCTTCACACCACGTCCGTGCTTGCAGATTCCAGAAGGGGTGAAGCAGCTGCCTACGAGTCAGCCACACAAGGCCGCCAGCGTGAAAAGACAAAATAGAATCTAAGACACTTCCTGTCGGGTGTGCTCTGTCCAGGCGCTCTAGTAGTTGACCTTGTCCTTCCCTTTCAGGCCAAGGATCTGTCTTGCTTCATCGGGCGTGGCTATTTCCCTGTCAAGCTCCCGGGCGATTCTGACGACCTTCTCCACCAGTTCGGCGTTGCTCTTGGCCAACACTCCCTTGCGCACAAAGATATTGTCTTCAAAGCCCACGCGGACATGTCCACCCATCATTATGGATAGGGTCGCCAGGTTGAACTCGGCGGGATAGCCAGCGCCAATTACCGACCATTTATAGTTTTCCGGTCCGAACAATCGGTCAGCTGTTTGTTTCATGAACATGATATTCTCCAAATCGGCGCCAATCGCACCCAGAATCCCAGTCACAAACTGCACCCAGATCGGGAATTGCACAAGCTTTCTCCTAATGCAGTATTGTATGTTGTAAAGATGTCCAACGTCATAGGCTTCGTGCTCGGGTCTGGTGTTATTCTCAATCATGGTCTTGCAGAAGTGCTCGATATCACCAAAGGTATTACGGAAGATGAAGTTTATGGTTCCGGCGGCGAAATCCTTCTCCCAGGGATACTTGTAGTCCGAGTCCTTATATCGCTCCGCAATCGGGTGAATTGAGAAATTGATAGAGCCCATGTTAAATGTAGCCAGCTCCGGTTTGAGGGCCGGAACAACCCTTATCCGTTCCGCCGCCGTCATTTCCATGGTGCCGCCCGTGGTTACGCAAACAATGACATTGCTTCTCGCCTTGATGAGAGTGGCAATCTCCCTGTATACCGCTGGGTCAGTGGTCGGTTTGCCCGTCCCGGGGTCACGTCCATGGACATGCACCGAAGCCGCGCCGGCATCGGCACACCTCTCGGCCTCCTCGGCGATTTGTTGTGGTGTCAGCGGTAGATAGGGCGTCTGAGTCGGCAGGGTAATGTTGCCGGTTAGAGCCGCGGTTATGATTAGTTTGTCCATCTGGTGCATTCCTCCTTACGTTTTCGGTCATCAATATCGCACAGTGTCTCAAGCTTGTTGCTTGCGGGAGTAGTCGATGAGATGCTTCATAAGCCTTTCTCTGGTGCGCTTTATACTTTCCGGTGTCCAGCTGTCATAGAAGCCTTTGCCAGATTTGAAGCCAAGCTCACCTTTACTCACCTTGTCCTTCAAGAGCGGTGAGGGGTTGGGAGAAGCCTCCAAATCCTGCAAAACGGTATTGTGGATGGCCAGAGCCAAATCTAGCCCCACCATATCGGCATTCTCAATTGGCCCGAGAACAGGAATCCGGATTCCAAAGCTTTGCTTAATAGCATCGTCAACAGTAGCTGCATCAGCAATGCCTTTTTCTACGATTGAGATAGCCTCCCGCCACAGGGCGTGCTGGAGACGGTTAGCGACAAATCCTGGGACATCCTTCAAGCATTTGATAGGATACTTCCCCGCCCTTTTCATGAATTGATAGGTTATTTCCACTGTCTCATCAGAGGTATCCTTTCCCTTTACCACCTCAACCAGAGGTATAAGGTATGGGGGAAACCAGAAATGTGTCCCAATGATTCTATCCCGGTTCTTGGCTTTAGATGCTATCGCCGTTATACTGATTACCGATGTATTTGTGGCCAGAACAACATCCTTGGGGCACATCTGGTCCAATTCTTTGAACAGATCCTGTTTTACCTTTAAGTCTTCAGCCACTGATTCAACAACAATCGGGGCCTTTGCCACTGCTTCATGTATGTTTGTTGTTGTTCTTATTCTGCTTATAATCTTATTGATTTCATTTTCTGAGCCAGCTTGCCCCTGTAGCAAAACGGGTAGGTTTGACCTGATGTTTGCAGTGGCTTTGTCCAGTGTTTGCTGAGTCCGGGAGTATAGGGATACCCGATAACCTGCCTTGGCAAAATGCAAGGCCAGACCGTGACCCACCATGCCCGCGCCTAGCAAAGCAATGTGATTGATTTCTTCGGCTCTTATGAGCTGCCCCCTTTCCTACTCAGATAGGAATTGTAACAACTGTTCGGAATAGAGAAGATTACTAATAGTTAGCAACTACCAGCATACTCACGGGTTTATTGGTCTTGTTGAGTATCGATCTACCTTCATTGGGACCGATGTAGACTGAGTCCCACGGACCAAGTGTTGTCTCTTCTTTCTCGGTCTTAACGGTGATTTCTCCGTCCAGCACGAAATAGTATTTCTCCGCTGGCGTAGCGCCGAATTCCGCTCCGCCTCCTGGCAGAAAATGGGAAAGACCGATCCAGAATTTCTGGGCCCCAGTCTCCTCTTTGCCGCTCAACCTGAGAGTAGCCACCTTGAAATGACCGGGTGCCTCATAGGGTTTGACCTGAGCCAGAGTAATCTTTTTCATATATCCTCCATATTTAGTTTTGAACTATCGTGGTAAGCAAACAGCTATATACTTCATCTTTCCGGGAGGCAGCCACCATAGGAATAGACCCTATCGGGCACATCATTCAGATCGTCTTCATCAATTTCGGCAACGCAGTGAGCCATGGAGCCATCGCCCATGTACCAGCGTAGAGGGAAGCAGTTGAACCTGAAGCGCTTACCGGAAACCTTATCCAGGTCTCCACCAAGGTTTTCGACCCCGACTATGCCATGACCCAGCATTAGCTTATGGCAGGGCTCCCAGGTACCCCAGTTGCCGAGGGCTTCCAGATCGCCAAACTTCTTGTCATAAGCTTGTTTGCCGTGCACCTTGATGTAGGTAAACTTATCAAATTCGGCGTAGGCTTCTTCACCGAACTGTTGAGTGTATTCTTCAGTGATAGGATAGCCGGAAGCGCCGAGCAGGTTCATACGGGTCATGCCGTTGTTGCCCATGGCGGTGTGGAGAGGATGGTCCAGAGCCTGCATATCCATAGCGACACACTTTACCTTTTTCTCTACGAACCACCTTCCCGCTTCGACGCCGGTACCGCAGGAATAGTGATAGTACTCCTTGGAGTCGTCAAACTTGCGATGCATGCCGGTATTCAGACAAACGACCATGCCTTTGAGTTCGCTCGGCTTGATGCCTACTTTCTCGCAGGCAGCCTCAAGATGCTTCGGAAGGATCAGTCCCCAGCGCTCGATCTTGATGGGAAGGCAAACGGCATTACCGGTGTAGGCGTCAATCGGCATTTCGTGCGTGTAACGAGCTCTTTTACCATCGAACTCGATTTCCATAACATGACGGGGGGCATCGCAATGCGTACCGGTGTGCATCGTGCAGGTAATCTTCTGCGTCAGAACGCCGCCCTTGGCCATAGTGTGCGCATTATCAATTATCGGCTTGTCAAAATAAGGCCAGCGGGGAATTTCCGCGCTGAAGGGATGCGACAGAGAAACAAATACTGTTTTACCCATTATAGGTACCTCCTAAGGTTTATTGATTACAGATACTATTTACCAAGTGGTCACGCCACCGTCAATGTACAGGATTTGCCCGGTAATGAAGTCTGACGCCTTTGAGGCAAAGAATATAGTAGCTCCGACAAGCTCCTCTGGCATTGCCCAGCGGCCGAGCGGGATACGAGCCTTCATTCTATTGGCAAACTCAGGGTCGGCCAGGGCGGGACGGGTAAGTTCAGTCTCTACAACAGTGGGCGCGATAGCATTGACCAGCACATTATACTTGGCCCACTCGCAGGCGAGCGTTCGTGTAAGGGTATCTACAGCTCCTTTGCTGGGACAATAAGCCGCATAGTCTGTGGGGAGTCCGTATCTGCCTCTCACCGACGACAAGTTCACGATCTTGCCACTGCGCTGCTTGATCATCACCCGTCCGACTGCCTGGCAGGTGAGAAAAGTGCCGCGGGTGTTGATGTCCATGACCTTCTGCCACTCGTCAATCGGGAAGGAGTCGGCAGGGTGGCGAATCGCCAGACCATGAGCGTTCACTAGAACATCAATGTGCGGAAATGCCTTCAAGACACTATTGACCATAGCTGCTACTGATTTCTCGTCAGTCACCTCCACGGCGACAGCCAGTGACTTTCTACCCCGGGCTTGTATCTCATCGGCTACCGGCTTGAGATGTTCAAGTTTACGGCTAGCCACGATGACATCAGCACCAGCGTCTGCCAGACCCAAAGCCTGTGCATGACCGATGCCCCCAGCACCGCCAACCACTACAGCAACTTTGCCTGTCAAATCAAATAAATTCTTCGTCTTGGACCTCCTTTCTAGAGTTTTGGTAAGAGACTACTCTCTGCAAAATCCTGGTCTATACTACAAAACCCCTCCCGCACTGTCAAGCATTTTCCGGCTCTATAATAGGTTTTGTGGAAGGGAGTTTCTCAAGAGATCTAAATAAGTGGCGGCGGAATCAAATCCAATCGGTTGAGTGCAGCGACTGGGTAACTCACGCCTAGTGTTCCCTCAACTGGTGGCTCAGAAGACGGATGGTTTGCCAGAGGTCCGTTTGGCTTAAGGAAGAACAGGCCGTGAAGCTGGTCGAGGATCTGGGCGTTAGTTGAAGCAATCGCTCTCTTTCTATGTCAGTTAAAGCGTTAACAAAACGATGGATCGTGACTCATGAATCAAGAAAGGCTAATGTGATTCATTCTGCAAGGCAAGTGATTGTCCTCAGAGTTAGGCAACACGCTCCATTGTTGAATTGCGCCTGCCAAGGTAAAAAGTCGGTCTACTCTGTTCTATCTCTCGTCAAGGGTGGGATACAACCGGTCCCCAAGGTTGTTGGGGTCAAACGCCTCTTTAATCTTGCGCTGCCAGGTGTGTGTGGCCGGCTGCTTGGCCAGATCTCGTTGCAGTTCTTCATGCGTTTTACCTACAGCAAGATACATACCTTCCTTGCCGGGCGGGATGTTGTGTTTGGCTTCTTCTTTTATGCAATACTTCATCCACTCTATGGCGGCAGCAGTTGATTTCTTGTCGGCGACATCATAAAAACCGAACTGCTCCAGCCCGCACTGGCCCCCGCCCGCGATCGAGCCGACGCACCCCATCATCGAGTCGCTGCCGCAGTCCACCATTAGTCCCGTCGCCTGGAATTTCTCAGTCGTGTCTTCGGCAAGCGGTTCGTATTTGTTCACAAAATCCGGCGTGCCCGACTGCATGTAGTTTCCTATCCAACCGCCGGTATAGACGAAGTTCAGATTCTTCTTACCCAATCTGAGCAGGTACAGTAACGAAAACTGCTCCATTTCGGGCTCGAGCCACTTCTTGACCTTCCAGCCCCCAGTCTCTTTGAGTATCTGCTCCAGCACCTTCTCTTTGTACTCAATGTCCCGCTGGCTCATGCCCACCAGCACCAGCTGGTATGAGTATCTCATTTCATCGGTGACCTGTCTCACCTCCCGCTTGCGCACAAACTCTTCTATGTCATCGAGCGATTTGGTGGGGTCCTGGTAGAGCATCCAGAAAGCCGGACCCAAATCGGCACCCAGCATGGTCCACTGCCGGTGCGCATAGTAAGCTATCTCGTTATCGTATATTCTGTAATAGGATTCAAATAGACTGTCCCAGTCCCTG
>JAOUDT010000168.1 GCA_029859145.1 Dehalococcoidia bacterium | reverse complement strand
TCTCAGCTTCGGACTTGGCCGCACCCTCAGGTGATTTCGCAATGACAGCGAGCTCAGCACCACATTTGGAGCAGAAATTGGCCCCCTCTGGATTCTCCGCTCCACATTTAGAGCAGAACATATTCACCTCCTTACATTAAATCTATATCACGTACCAGAGATATGTCAATGGCTTCTAGGGGCTTTATGTCGGCCTGTGTGTTGGCAAATGACCAGATGCTTGCGCCTCGTGGAGCCTGCCCCTGGCATAGGATTCTTCGTTTGGAATTAGAGAGGACGTAGGGTTGAGAGGGAAAATGACAAGGATCGGAGTGGTTTCTTGGTCTTTTGTCAGGGCTTACTGCTTCTTATGGCTCCGTATTGGGTGGGATCAAGCCTCTGTCAACTGACTGATCCCCCACGGCTCAGCCCAGAATCGTCAAGATACCTTCGCGAATCATCTTCACGGCGATGGCGGCCAGAAGCAACATGATCACCTTGGATATAGCAGTCACTCCGGTCTGTCCCAGAATGGCCACAATTCGATTAGCCTGTCGGAAAAGCACCCACTGTATTACCAGATTGAGGATGAAAGAAAACAACACGATGGCAATATGATGCTGGCCCATCAGCAATAGTAAGGCAGCAAGCACAGCCGGCCCGACAACCAGTGGGGTGCCCAGTGGTACCACGCCTAGCATCTCAGAGCCTGATAAGTCCTTAGTTTCCAGTGTCTTACCCACGACCAGGTATCTGATTGCGACAATCAGCAGAATTATGCCGCCAGCCGTTAGGAAATCAGCCACCTCGATGCCCAAAAGCGAAAAGATAGCTTTGCCGACGGCGATAAATAAGAGGCCTACACCGAAGGCGGTGAGCGTGGCAAGATTCGTAGTCTTTTTGCGATGCGCAGTTATTCCTTCTTGCGTCAAAGCGAGGAAGATAGGTAGATTCCCCACGGCGTCCATAGCGACAAAGAGAGGGACGAAAGTCAAACCTAATTCCCGGAAGAACTCTACCATGTCACCCGAAGTCCTGCTCCTTCAATTACATGTACTTGCTTAGACTGCAGATTTGTGTCTTTCAAAGAGGGCTCAAGCTGCTTCTGCCAGACTTAGCTGTGTCGGAGAACCCAGGTGGCCGAAGCCAAGCTATCATCTTCGTCCAGGGTCATTAGTCTGGCCCCTCGACCGTTTCTGCTCTGAATTGGGACCTGGTCCATCGGGATGTTCACTACGTTTCCTCCAGTTGACAACATCACCAGAGAGCCCTCAGGCGAGACGAGCTTGGACAAAGCCAGGTTGCCCGTCTTCGGATTGACCCTGTACGTCCTCACTCCTTTGGTTCCCCTGTTGTGAACGGGATAGTTTTTTGTCGGGGTTAACTTACCGAATCCTTTCTCGGTCACTGTGAGAACATAGGCGTCGGGAAGAGCAATGCCCATGCCAACAAGGTGATCATCCACCAGACGAATGCCGCGCACGCCCCCGCTGGTTCGGGATGCGGTCCTCAAGGCTTTGACCTGAAATCGAATAGCCTTCCCATTCCAACTCACCAAAATGACCTCATCTTCGTCGGCAACTACAGCGGCTGAGGTAAGTTCATCCTTGTTCCTGAGTCCCATGGCAATAATGCCATTCCTCCTTATCGAAGCAAACGCACCTAAGTTGGTCTTCTTTACCACGCCACCTCTAGTTGCCATCAGTAGAAACTTTTTGGCAGGAAAGCTTGCGATGGCCAGCAACACAGTCACCTCGTCTTCAAGGTTAATAGGTAATAGATTCACCAGAGCTATCCCCTTGGCTGTCCGCGAGGAATCCTCGGGAAGCTCGTAGCACTTGAGACAGTAGACCTTGCCGGTGCTGGTGTAGAAAAGGAGATTGTCATGGGTATCAGCGACCAAGATGTGGCTCACTGTGTCGCCACCCCGGGTCACCATTCCGATGATGCCTTTCCCTCCGCGGTGTTGCAGCCGATAGGTGCTAGCGGCGATCCTTTTGATGAACCCCTTGTTGGTCAAGGTCACTACCATTGATTCGTGAGGGACAAGGTCTTCCGTACGAAACTCTTCGATTTCCTCTGCTTTCACCACCGTCCGTCGAGGATCACCATAATTGGATTTGAGCTCCTCAGCATCCTGGGCAACAAGTGAGAATACTTTGCGAGGATTGGCTAACAAGTCCTCAAGATAGGAAATGTTTTTTATGACAGCGGCATATTCCTCAGTTATTTTGTCCTGCTCTAGCTTGGCCAATCTGCGCAGTGGCATGTCAAGGATAGCTTGTGCCTGAATCTGTGACATAGTAAACGCTGCCATCAAATTGGCACGAGCCGCCTCTACGGTTTGCGATTGTCGAATTATCTTGATTACTTGCTCCAGATTATTGAGCGCGATTCTGAAGCCTTCGAGGATATGAGCTCTGTCCTTTGCCTTATCAAGTTCAAACTGAGACCTCTTGGTAATGACCAGAAAACGAAAGTCAATGTAGGAAGTCAGCGCCTCTTTAAGGTTAATTAACTTGGGTTGTCCATTAACCAAAGCGACCATATTGATGTAGAAGGAAGATTGCATCGTGGTATACTTGTAGAGGTTGTTAAGCACCTGCCGGGGCTGTGCTTCCCTTTTGAGTTCGATGACGATGCGCATGCCTTCTCTATCGGACTCATCGCGTACCTCGGCTATCCCCGAAATTTTCTTCACCTTGGCCAGCTCAGCTATTCTCTCCACCAAAGCTGCTTTGTTTACCTGATAAGGAAGTTCAGTAACCAATACTTGTCTCTTGCCTGCCTTGGTCGTCAACTCTCTGGCTTTGGCCCGAAGTACGATCTTTCCTTGACCTGTGGTGTAGGCATTGTCTATGCCGCCCTTTCCCCAGATTATCCCGCCAGTGGGGAAATCGGGGCCTCTGACTAACCCCAGCAGTTCCTCTGAAGTCGCTTCGGGGTTGTCAATCAGGTGGACAACGGCGTCGCATATCTCGCCCAGGTTATGAGGAGGAATATTGGTGGTCATTCCCACAGCTATGCCTGAGGAACCATTAACCAGCAAATTAGGCAACCTGGCCGGCAAGATGGAAGGTTCTTGAAGAGAGTCATCGAAGTTGGGAATGAAGTCGACAGTGTTCTTTTCGATGTCAGCTAGCATTTCCTCGGCAATTTTGGAAAAGCGAGCTTCGGTATATCTCATTGCCGCTGGTGGGTCATTGTCAACGCTGCCAAAGTTGCCCTGCCCATCGACCAGGGTA
>JAOUDT010000167.1 GCA_029859145.1 Dehalococcoidia bacterium | reverse complement strand
GCTTACTTAGTGAAAGTCTGCGGCATTAGCCCTCACCACATCATGGCCGTTACCTTCACCAACAAAGCCGCCAGAGAAATGAGAGAGAGATTAGAAGGACTCCTCGGGCAAGCCATAGAAGCTCTAGCGTTGGGCACATTCCACGCCATTTGTGCCCGCATTCTTCGCCGCGAAGGCAAGGCTATCGGGCTTGGGTCGAGCTTTGTTATCTACGATGAAGATGACCAGCTAAGGCTGGTGAAACAAGTCCTGGAAGAACTGGATCTTGATCCCAAGCAATATGCCCCCCAAGCTCTACGCTCAGCTATCGGCGCTGCCAAGAGCCGTCTCATCAACCCTGAAGAGTACGCTAGGCGAGTTGGCAGCTATTTTGAAGAGATAGTTCACAGAGTCTATCACCGCTATCAGCAATTGCTCAGCCAGGGTCAGGCGGTGGACTTCGACGACTTGCTGATGAAGACGGTGCAGCTGTTCCGAGACCATCCCAAAATTCTCGACAGATATCAATCAAGGTATGTGCATATTCTGGTTGACGAATTCCAGGACACCAATATCGCCCAGTATGAACTGACCAAGCAGCTGGCAGGAAAATACCGGAATCTGTGTGTGGTCGGCGACCCCGACCAATCTATCTATTCCTGGAGATTTGCTGATTTACGCAACATCCTGAGCTTTGAGAAGGACTACCCTGAAGCTAAGGTCGTGTTTCTGGAGCAAAACTACCGCTCCACCAAGACAATCTTGGAGGTGGCTTCAGATGTTATCTCAGCCAATGTTTTGCGGAAGCCCAAGAAGCTGTGGACGGCAAATGAAGACGGAACGCCGGTAGCTGTTATCGAAAGCTATAATGCCGACGAAGAAGCCCAGTGCGTGGTCAACGAGATCGAGAGGCTTGTTAGCCAGGAACAAATGGCCTTGAAAGACTGTGCCGTCATGTATCGAGTCAACGCTCAATCGCGAGCCCTGGAGGAGACTTTTCTGAGGTATGGGCTGCCTTATAAACTTGTTGGCGGCACCCGCTTTTATCAAAGACAGGAGGTTAAAGATATTATCGCCTATCTTAGACTTGTCCATAACCCGCAGGACAATGTCAGTATGACCCGAATCATAAATGTGCCAGGTAGAGGGATTGGACAGAAGACCATCAGCACACTGCAATCCTGGGCAAGAGCTAATGATACCTCTCTTCTTGAGGCCCTAAAACAGGTGGGTCACAACGCCGTCGCCGACGAAGCGAAGCAATCTCTTCCCACACGAATTGTCCAAGGACTGGCTGGATTTGATGCTCTTATGGCTAACCTCACCGCTGGCAGCCATGAGCTAGGTCTTTCTGGCCTGTTGGATGAAATACTGGAGCACACCGGGTATAAACACTACATTCTGCAAAAGGAGGATGGGGAGGAGAGATGGGAGAATATCATGGAGTTGCGCAATGTTGCCAGCGAATATGACGAACTCGCCCCTGGAGAGGCTCTAACCGAATTTCTGGAAAAAGTAAGCCTGGTATCGGACATAGACGAACTTGATGACAAAGCTGATGCCGTGACTCTAATCACCTTGCATCAAGCTAAAGGATTGGAGTTCCCCGCGGTTTTCATCGTTGGTCTGGAGGAAGGAATTCTCCCTCACAGGAAATCTTTCGATGACCCAGAACAAATGGAAGAGGAGCGTCGTCTCTGCTATGTGGGAATAACCAGAGCCAAGAGGCGACTCTACCTTCTACGCAGTTACCGTCGGAGCTTATTCGGCGGCAGCACAGCAAATCCCCCCTCTCGCTTCCTCCGAGATATTTCATCCCACCTAGTAAGCCCAAGGGGACTGTGGGCGGAAAGCCCGATTCCCATAGCCAGCCCCTACTCCCAGCCTTCAGCTCGACCTTCCAGCACTTTGATGCTAAAGGTCGGTGACCATGTCCGCCACACCAAATTTGGCTCTGGCATAGTGATGAATTGCAGTCCCGTCAGGGATGACCAAGAGTTGACAGTAGTCTTCGAAGAAGCGGGGGTCAAGAAGCTCCTGGCTAGCCTAGCACCGCTGGAAAAAATCGACAGACATTTCAATTCTTTCTCATAGACCATTGACAAGATACACGAAACCGTGTAAACTGAACATAGATGCCCATTAAGGTTTTAGCGACCGAAGTAATCTCCAAAATTGCCGCTGGCGAGGTGATCGAGAGGCCAGCCTCGGTGGTCAAGGAGCTGATAGAGAATTCTCTGGATGCCGGAGCCACCGAGATCGTCGTAGAGGCCCAGAGCGGCGGGGTGGAGCTTATCAAAGTCAGTGACAACGGGGCGGGCATCCCGTCAGCAGAATTAGAGCTTGCCTTCAAGAGATATGCCACGAGCAAGATTAGCCACCTAGACGATTTAGAGAGGATCTCCAGCCTCGGCTTTCGAGGTGAGGCTTTGCCCAGCATTGCCGCTGTCGCTGAAGTGGAGATTTCCACCCAAACATCCTCAGACACAATCGGCAGCTATATCTATTTGAGAAAAGGTGACGTAGTGCGTAAGGAAAGTTGCGCCAGGTCTCAGGGCACTACCGTAACCGTGCGTAGATTGTTTCGCTACTTCCCGGCGCGGCTCAAGTTTCTCAAATCAACAAATACCGAAAACAGCCACATAGCCCATTTGGTAAGCCAGTACGCCCTTGCCTTCCCCGAGGTCAAGGTCAGCTTGATACTCGATAGACGCCAGAGCCTGCGCAGTGCTGGCAGTTGCGACCTACTTGATGTACTAGGTGAGATATATGGTCACGAGATAGCTGAAACCATGTTGAGAGTGGAGGGAACAGACTCTTTAGCCAAAGTTGCTGGCCTAACAAGCCCTCCTTCCCTCGCTCGCTCCAATCGCAACTATCTCAGCTTTTTCGTGAATCGCAGGTGGGTGCACAGTCCTCTACTAACCCGGGCGACGGAGGAAGCGTATCGCGGCTTACTTATGGACGGACAACATCCCATTGCGGTAATTAATATCTCCCTGCCGGCTCAAGAGCTTGACGTCAATATCCATCCTGCCAAGGCCCAGATAAAGTTCCGTCAGGAACAAGCTGTCTTTGGCACCGTACAGAAAGCCATAGAGGAGGCGCTAGCCAGAACGCCCGTAGCCAGGTCAAAAGCCTTGTCTTTCGGAGTGGACTCAAGACAATGGGAGAAACCCCGTATGATAATGGATAGGGAGCCTGTTTTTGCCGTGACCCAGCTGCCAACCTTGGAATTACCGGTTTTGAGGGTA
>JAOUDT010000166.1 GCA_029859145.1 Dehalococcoidia bacterium | reverse complement strand
GGCCTATGACTGTGCAAACGAGCAATGGCGTTGTCGACATTGCCGTGGCTGACGACGCGGAGGCGGTCGCCGTCGCCAAGAAATACCTTTCCTACTTTCAGGGGGCGGTTTCCCAATGGGAGGCCGACGACCAGCGCCTTCTTCGCCGCATGATTCCGGAGCAACGAAGATACGTTTATGACGTGCGGGCTATCATAAAAACGATAGCCGATACGGACTCATTTCTTGAGCTAAGACCTAAATTCGGCCAGGAGATGATTACGGGCCTTATACGCATCGAGGGCAAGCCTTTTGGCGTGATAGCCAATGACTGCCAGCACCTGGCCGGGGCCATTGCAGCGGAGGGCGCCGACAAGGCGGCGCGCCTCATGCAGCTTTGCAATGCGCATGGTTTGCCGATGGTGTCCCTGGTCGATACTCCCGGATTTATGGTGGGGCCGGAGATTGAGCACCGCGCTCAGGTACGCCACATTTGCCGTATGTTTGTGGTCGGCTCGCACTTGTCGGTGCCTTTCTTTACAGTTTTTTTGCGCAGAGGATACGGACTGGGGGCGCAGGCCATGGCCAGGGGAGGCTTCCACGAGCCGTTCTTTGCAGTGGCCTGGCCAACCGGAGAATTCGGCGGGATGGGATTGGAGGGTGCAGTCAGGGCTGGTTTCAGGAGAGAGCTTGAGGCAGTGAAAGAGCCGCAGGAACGCGAGTCGCTCTACGAGAAGCTTGTTGCCATGGCGTATGAGAGAGGGAAGGCCGTCAATATGGCCTCCCATCTCGAAATCGACGCGGTGATTGATCCGGCGGATACTCGCACATGGATTATGGAGGGCTTGAAAGCTGCTCCAGTCGAACGCAGCGAGAGAATAGGTCATGATTTTGTTGATACCTGGTAAGAGACATGCAATTATGAAACGCGTTTCTGCCTCTCGTAGTGTGGTTGGTCATAAGGTCCGGGGGTCTCGGCTAGGCTGACCGAGGCCCCCGCGATAAAGGAGGTTGAGGTTTGAACACGATAGCGGTGAAGTCTCGCTACGGTGCGGTTATATGCTAGCATTAGTGTCATGAACCCTCCGTGAAGTCTCCATGAACCCCAGATGAACTCCCTCTTCTGTCTAGCCTTGCTGCTGAGCAGCGGCCAAAAACTCTGGGGGGGGGCGACGGATTGGGCGACGGACTCGCTCGCGCATTACTTCGGGGACATCACACTTGACTAGTACTAGGGCCGATCCTCCACGTGTGAAGGGTGGTGCTTCTCGAAACCATGGACCAGAGAAGGTATAACCATAAAGGGTATTGACACTTCCCTCACTGGCGATATAATAGTAATAGAACGGTAAGGCTAATATTGTTGGGGTGAAATGTATGCGTTGGAGTGTTATGATAGCTCTTGTGGGGCGAAGCCGAGCATATAGGGACGTGTGGGCCGGGCTCTGTTTTCCCACGATAGCAGGATATGCAGTTGCCCCCGGTCTGGTAATAAGAAGAGGTGGGGAACCTCATGCCATGTAAAGTAGGAATAACCATAAACCCGGAAGGACGACGATCATACTGGCAGGAAAGGGCAGCGGGGTTTGCGAACTGGCAGATACTGGAAATGTTCAGAAGTAAAGCAGCAGCGAAGGAATACGAGACCACATATGCCTTAAGACATGGATGTGAGGCGGACTTAGGCGGTGCTGACTTACCGAGAACATCGAGAGAACCAGTGACTGAGCACGAGTGGTGGTATGTCTACCACTTTGACTATGAGACGGAGACAGCCTGATCACGTGCAGGCAGACGGGGGCGAAATCTGCCTTCCTTATTCACTTCCATGACCTGTCCAACCACATCCCTTCAATTTCTCCACTTTTCGCATCAAGAGCAAAAGACCCTATCTTCCTAACAACGCCAGCGCTAAAACGATGATGATAGGGTTCGTACGCAAAGGTTACTTTCCATTTTCCCTCAGCCTTCAGCGCGTATGTAAGCTGCAAGTCGGAATAGTCTATGACACCCAGCATGGATAGGATTCTCTCAGCTGTTCTTGTTAGTTCTCCCGCCTGTATGCTCATAGTCTGAAACTACCCCCCATGATGAGTTGATTGTCTATCTTACCACAAAATTCGTTTTTCGCATATATCTTCACTCCCCATTGAACAGACAGTATTCGATTGTAGTGCCCCATTTTCAGACTTTTTCGGGGCGATGATTTGAGGCTAGTCCCGCAAAATGCTATTGTATTAGCTGGTTTCGTATTGGGGAAGTGTCGGAATTGGCAGACGAGCATGACTTAGGATCATGTGCTTTAAAAGGCGTGGGGGTTCGAGTCCCCCCTTCCCCACCAATATGGTGACTCATAAACATTAACAGGCTAAGGAGTCGTGATATGAAGGTCATAGGTATAGTCGGCAGTCCCCGGAAAAGTGGCAACACAGAATTTTTGACCAGGCATACGCTCAAGGCAATTTCCGAAGAGGGTCTGGATACTGAGCTCGTTCGCCTAGCTGGCCTGAAAATAGGACCGTGCACTGCCTGCATGGCATGCAAGAAACAAGAGATTTGCTCTATCGAGGATGACCTGTTTCCAATATACCTGAAAATGAAAGAGGCCGACGGCATAATTCTGGCCTCACCGGTACATTATGGTTCGGCGACGGCTTTGATTAAGGGACTTATGGAACGTGTTGGCTACATTGCACGCTGGAACGGTGAACCCTTCCAGCGTAAAGTTGGCGGGCCCTTGGTAGTGGCACGACGCTCCGGCCAGAACTTCACAATCGCTCAACTTACCCTATGGTTTCAGATTCTGGGGTTCTTTGTTCCCGGTTCTACGTACTGGAACATGGCTATCGGCCGAGAAAAAGGCGAAGTGAAACAGGATGAAGAAGGACTTGAAACAGCATGGAACTTTGGTAAGAATATGGCCTTCCTAATAAAGAAGTTGGGTACTTGACATAATTATACGTTTAACCAACTTGTGTGGATAACATATCGCTTGCTTGTCTGCCAGACCTTCCAACAAATCTACCGCAGTTGCGGTTAGAGTCGTAGTCCCTGAGAAACTCGAGACTGAGGAGAGAAGGGTTTCTAACTGGCAAAAGTTTTTCTGGGTCGCCGAGCGTTTTGTCTGTTGACAAACCTCTTGACAGAATTCTTGGTGGTGATATAATGCTACAAAGTACTTTGCATCACAAAGTACATCACCGAAGTGGACTATTAGAAGGAGGTTTGCGATGGCAACAGACGTCAATCTAAAGGA
>JAOUDT010000165.1 GCA_029859145.1 Dehalococcoidia bacterium | reverse complement strand
GGGCATACTGACCTTGGCGGCCAGGTCACAAACAGTGTGGCAAGGAATCTATCTCCTGCTCGCCTATTGTTTAGGACTGGGCTTGCCTTTCATCGCCGTAGGCCTAGCGCTAGGTGCGGCATCGCGATACATAAAATGGCTCAGCCGGCATGCTTTCGTCACCTCAATAATAGCTGCGGTGCTGCTCATCAGCGTAGGAATTTTGATGTTGACAGGGTACCTGGAGTATCTTAGCGGGCTTATGCCAGGAGGTTACTAGCGTGGCCAATAGATCAAGAACTTGGTTAACAAGGATAGCCCTGCTTAGTGCGATTGTTGCCGTGGTTGGAATCGGTCTGAGTTGTGATTCCTCCAGTCCGTCACCGGCGCCGGACTTCACGTTGCCTACCTTGACAGGAAGTAACGTAACCCTGTCTGAACTAAAAGGGACTCTGGTCGTGCTTAATTTCTGGTCTATTTCCTGTACTTATTGCAGGCAGCAGCTGCCCTACGTCGAGAACGTGGCCCAACAAGCCGAAGGACAGATCGAGGTTATAGCAGCCAATATAGTTGACAGTGCTGCCAGTGTGCAAAGCTTCTTCGGTGACTATGAACCGATAATGATAGTAGCACTGGATGAAAATGCAGAAGTCTTCGTGAACTATTGCCAGAATTTCGGTAATTCACGAGGATATATTCCATTTACCTTGTTTATCGATAGCGAGGGGTTGGTTCAGTATGTGAAAATCGGTGCATTTACCAGTGAGGAAGCGTTGTGGAATACTTTGCACGACGTTTTTGGAATTACTATTCCTTGAACTTCTTGAAGACAAGGGTGGCATTGATCCCGCCAAAGCCCAGGGAGTTGGAAAGAGCCATGTTCACCTGCGTCTTTCTGGCGACGTTAGGGACGTAATCTAAATCGCATTCGGGGTCCGGAGCATCATAATTTATGGTGGGCGGTATGATACCGTCCCTGACAGTGAGAACAGTGAAGATAGCCTCTACTCCGCCTGCTGCTCCCAACAAATGACCGATCATAGATTTATTGGAGCTGATGGGCACCTTTTTGCTGTGTTCTCCTAGGGCTGCCTTTATAGCCTTGGTCTCTGATACATCGTTGATAGCGGTAGATGTTCCGTGAGCGTTAATATACTCAACATCGCCAGGCGAGATGGCAGCGTCACTCAAGGCCAACTTAAGACAGCGCGCTTGATTCTCCCAGTCAGGCTCAGTTATGTGAAAGCTATCGATGTTGGAGCCATAGCCAATAACCTCGGCATAGATCCCAGCTCCTCTTCGCATAGCCGACTCCATTTCCTCCAAGATGACGACCCCGGCACCTTCGCCTATTACGAAACCATCACGGTCTTTGTCAAATGGACGGCTTGCCTTCTCAGGCTCATTGTTCCTTCGAGATAAGGCTCTCATCTTGTCGAATCCGGCAACGGCGATGGGGAGAACGTAGGCATCGGTGCCTCCAGCAATCATGGCATCTGCCTCGTCATATTGAATGAGCCTGAAAGCATCACCAATACAGTTGTTCCCGGTGGCACAGGCAGTGACCACACATTTGCTCGGTCCCCGGGCACCAAAATCCATGGAAACTTCCCCGGCGGCCATGTTAGCTATAAACCCAGGAATAAAGAAGGGGGAAACCCTTTCTGGACCTTCATTGGAAAGGGCGTTAAGGTTCTTTTCATACATGTTCATGCCGCCGGCGCATGAGCCCAGCACTACTCCTACCCTACTGGCATTGTGCTCGTTAATAGTAAGTCTGGCGTCATCTATTGCCATACGAGAAGCCACCAGCGCATACTGTATGAAGGGGTCGGTTCGTCTAATCTTCTTCTTATCCAAAAAATCTTCGGGATGGAAACCCTTCAGCTCAGCAGCGATTTGTACGTTGAGACCGGAAGGATCAAACTTGGTGATTCTGGCTACACCTGATTTGCCCTGGCACAGCTTCTGCCAGGATTCCTCAACGCCTGTAGCTAACGGAGTAACAGCGCCCAGTCCAGTGACTACTACTCTTCTTCTAAGTGCTCTGTCCATGCTTGTTCAACACTTGTTTCCCAGCCTGCAAGACTTGCTAAGCCGATTTTCGGGTTCTGTCAGCATCGTCACAAGAAGCAAAGAGCGACATGAGTGCCTATTCGGGCAATGGCTACCTTCTAGATTTTTGATTCGATGTAGTCAACTGCATCCTGAACAGTCTTCAGGTTTTCGGCATCCTCATCGGGGATTTCAATTTTGAAGGCGTCTTCCACGGCGGTAATCAATTCGATAAAATCCAGGCTATCAGCATTAAAGTCATCAGCAAATGATGCTTGGGGGACCACTTCTGATTCATCAACCTCCAGCAGTTCCACGACTAACTTCTTTAACTGCGCGAAAGTCTCGGTCTCACTCATTCTCTCATTTCCTTTCTGGCTCCAATTTCTGGAGTTCTGCTTTAATCCTGACTTGTATTATATCACCCCCTATACTGCCAAGTGAATTGGGGGGACAGGCAATGACTATCAGAATTCTCAGATGAATTGCAAGCTCCCCGGGCAGGACTCGAACCTGCAACCAAGCGGTTAACAGCCGCCCACTCTACCATTGAGCTACCGGGGAATGAATACCTTAGCGCAATTTCTCAAGTCCGCTGGGCTGATTTTGGCATTTTTTGGAATTTTCCTCAAGATGTCTTTCCTTGAATGCCTGTCTCAAAGCCTAGGTATGTCCCACCCTATTGCTGCGGTGAATTTCTGATGTGCGATACCTTGCTGTTTACTTCATCTCGTTCTGACGGACATAGCCCTCATCACAGGGCAAATTCTGCTGCTGAGCAGCTTGCACTGCTAGCTCGTCGCAGCGAGTATTCTCCGGGGTCCCCGTGTGCCCCTTAACCCAGTTAAACTGTACCTCATGATACTCGTATAGTTGCAGGAGCCTCTCCCAGAGGTCAGGGTTCAGCGCTTTTTCCCGTTTGCTGCGCTTCCAGCCGTTTGCCCGCCACCTGCGAGCCCATCCTCGCGACATTGCCTTGACTAAGTACTCGGAATCGCTAAACAACGTCACTTCGCATTTCTCTTGTAGAGCCTCTAATCCGACAATCGCAGCCATTATTTCCATTCGGTTGTTGGTAGTCTTGCGGTAGCCCCCTGACAGCTCTCTTCTGTGACCCTGATACAAAAGTATTATCCCGTATCCGCCCGGACCAGGATTTCCCAGGCACGCGCCATCGGTATAAATGGTGACGTGTTTAATTTTCCG